>NZ_WHIW01000005.1 GCF_009295635.1 Alkalilimnicola sp. S0819
GCCGGCTCGACCTGGAGCAGACCCTCAAGCGATACTGTCATCTCTACAATCACCACATCCCGCAGAAGGCGCTGGGGCATAAAGCACCCATACAGGCCATGCGGGAATGGCAAAAACGGCGGCCGGACCTATTCGTCAAAGAAATCAGGAATCACCCGGGACCCGACACGTAGGCAGCTCAGAAATAAAAATAGAGCCGTCCGTGGCTCAAAGTACGGTTCGCTGCCGCGTAGGCAGCTCAGAAAGTTGATCGTTACGCAATATTTAACATGGCCGTGTTCGCTGCCGCGTAGGCAGCTCAGAAATAAAGGTGCCGGGGCCGGAACCGGCCACCAGGGTTCGCTGCCGCGTAGGCAGCTCAGAAAAGAGACGAACCGACTCCGCGCCATGTGGTGAAGTTCGCTGCCGCGTAGGCAGCTCAGAAAGACCGGAAACCCGTTTCTGGATCTGTGTTTATGTTCGCTGCCGCGTAGGCAGCTCAGAAACTCACCGCCAGTGGCGCTAACGTGGGCACCAAGTTCGCTGCCGCGTAGGCAGCTCAGAAAAAGGACGGACCTGTTTTTAGGAGTACATACAAGTTCGCTGCCGCGTAGGCAGCTCAGAAAAGTTCCAGCGCCTGGTACTTGGAATTGTTTTTGTTCGCTGCCGCGTAGGCAGCTCAGAAATCCACCACAACGGCCACCGGGCGGGCGGCATCGTTCGCTGCCGCGTAGGCAGCTCAGAAAACCTAGAACGGGATTTCGGCTTCCCAGTGCGGGTTCGCTGCCGCGTAGGCAGCTCAGAAATTGCAGCGTGACATATTCCCGCTTGTCATTTTGTTCGCTGCCGCGTAGGCAGCTCAGAAATTTGTAGTTGACCCGAACTGTATTAGCCTCCCGTTCGCTGCCGCGTAGGCAGCTCAGAAAATCACAGGCAAAGCCAGGCGTGCTGTATCAGTGTTCGCTGCCGCGTAGGCAGCTCAGAAATTGGCCAGGCGGTAGTAGCTGATCAGCTTGTCGTTCGCTGCCGCGTAGGCAGCTCAGAAAAAGCGCAGCGACCGCCAGCACCGTTTGCGGCGGTTCGCTGCCGCGTAGGCAGCTCAGAAATCACAGATCCCTATGCGGCACAATCGGCACGCGTTCGCTGCCGCGTAGGCAGCTCAGAAAAGCACGGGGCGGCAGCGCCGCCCCGGCTTGTTGTTCGCTGCCGCGTAGGCAGCTCAGAAAGCGCCCTCGTAGCAGTCCACTAGCATGATGCTGTTCGCTGCCGCGTAGGCAGCTCAGAAATTGATGCCCATTTCAGGAAGCGCTCCGTACCCGTTCGCTGCCGCGTAGGCAGCTCAGAAATGAAAACCCGATGGGGTTGCCGTCATGGGACAGTTCGCTGCCGCGTAGGCAGCTCAGAAAGTTGTGTTCGTGACGGGTGGCGAACTCCGCTTCGTTCGCTGCCGCGTAGGCAGCTCAGAAAGCTCGGAAACCGTCCGGGCCGCAATCGACGAAGTTCGCTGCCGCGTAGGCAGCTCAGAAAACGGCCACCGGGCGGGCGGCATCGCACACCGCGTTCGCTGCCGCGTAGGCAGCTCAGAAACATTCGCGCCGCGCCCACCGCCGTTGCCGCCCCGTTCGCTGCCGCGTAGGCAGCTCAGAAAAAGGGATAGACGGCTCAGCTCGGAAGCGGTGCGTTCGCTGCCGCGTAGGCAGCTCAGAAACAGCATCCGCGCCTTGCTGCGCACTGCTATTGGTTCGCTGCCGCGTAGGCAGCTCAGAAATCGGCGCTGGAACGGGCGACGGTCACCACGGTGTTCGCTGCCGCGTAGGCAGCTCAGAAACGGAACCCCGAGCCAATGCGTCCTCGGGCATAGTTCGCTGCCGCGTAGGCAGCTCAGAAATGTGCGTGGTGTCCCGGGCGCGGGTGCCGATGGTTCGCTGCCGCGTAGGCAGCTCAGAAATCGATGCAGTCCCCGTTATAGATGGCGTATTTGTTCGCTGCCGCGTAGGCAGCTCAGAAAAAGCGCGGTCAGGCGCTGGTCGGCCAGCTCGTGTTCGCTGCCGCGTAGGCAGCTCAGAAAAGCTCGGTGATGTGGTCGCGCACTGCGCCCTCGTTCGCTGCCGCGTAGGCAGCTCAGAAAATGAAGAAGACCGCCCTACTCCTGCTCGCCCTGTTCGCTGCCGCGTAGGCAGCTCAGAAATATTACTACCAGGTGCCGCCGGGCCAGGAAGAGTTCGCTGCCGCGTAGGCAGCTCAGAAAGCAACTACGCAACCGCCAACCCAGATCTATCGGTTCGCTGCCGCGTAGGCAGCTCAGAAATGCCCGTAGACGCCACCACGGCACTCGTCCGCGTTCGCTGCCGCGTAGGCAGCTCAGAAAATTGAGTTGATGCGTCAAAGGGTGGCCACTGTGTTCGCTGCCGCGTAGGCAGCTCAGAAAAACCCCCCAAGCAGGCCGACGAAGCCGACACTGTTCGCTGCCGCGTAGGCAGCTCAGAAAAAGCCCCCGCGCGAGTTCATGGCAACGCCTGAGTTCGCTGCCGCGTAGGCAGCTCAGAAATACATGAGCGAGCTGATGGTTGACTGTGCCGCGTTCGCTGCCGCGTAGGCAGCTCAGAAATCCCAGCGCTGATAGGGCCAAGTGGCCTTTTCGTTCGCTGCCGCGTAGGCAGCTCAGAAATCCAGAGAATCCACGTCGGTCTTGAACAGATGGTTCGCTGCCGCGTAGGCAGCTCAGAAAATCCCGTAACTGCTCACGGCCTGTCCTCCAGCGTTCGCTGCCGCGTAGGCAGCTCAGAAAATTTGGCCTTTGTAGTTGACCCGAGCTGTATTGTTCGCTGCCGCGTAGGCAGCTCAGAAATTCTGGTTGTTCCGGTAGAACTCGCCGACCGGGTTCGCTGCCGCGTAGGCAGCTCAGAAACCACCACACCGGCGTTGCCTGCGCTCTGGGGCGTTCGCTGCCGCGTAGGCAGCTCAGAAATTCCCGCTGTTTGACTTGGGTACGTCCATACAGTTCGCTGCCGCGTAGGCAGCTCAGAAAATGTCGAAGGCGGCCGATCTCCTGCGAGTAGCGTTCGCTGCCGCGTAGGCAGCTCAGAAAGTTGTCGCTGATGATCTCGGTCTCATCGGTGAGTTCGCTGCCGCGTAGGCAGCTCAGAAATGCTCGCCGGGTGCGAGCCGGTCGGTGTAGAGGTTCGCTGCCGCGTAGGCAGCTCAGAAATGCCTAAAGTAAGACTCCTTCAGCTCCGCACCGTTCGCTGCCGCGTAGGCAGCTCAGAAATCAATGTGTGCATCGTTTGCCGCCTCATCGCCGTTCGCTGCCGCGTAGGCAGCTCAGAAATGCAAAATCAGCCGAAACCTGCGCCACACAAGGTTCGCTGCCGCGTAGGCAGCTCAGAAATCACACGGACGTGCCGACACGAACAACGAGACGTTCGCTACCGCGTAGGCAGCTCAGAAATGGGATACGGCCACCACGGCGGCGGCGCCTGCGTTCGCTGCCGCGTAGGCAGCTCAGAAAAACCTCGACAACCGCGCGAACCACTTTCCCGCGTTCGCTGCCGCGTAGGCAGCTCAAAACTGTGCCGTACGTGGCAGACCGCTATGCTTGCGGGCAGCCACGGTCGGAGAATACGGTGGTGGTTCAGACGCAAGGGGTGGTGGTGAAGGTCTTCCTGCCTCGAATGTATGAGCGGCTCCGGGCCGGAAATCCCTTTCCCAGGCGGCAAACCCTTTCGCGGCCCGGAACCGCTCCTACAAGTGGGGTGTCTTGTCAGGCCGCCAACCCGCTATGCCGCAGCAGCGCATCGATGCTCGGCTTGCGCCCGCGGAAGGCCACGAACAGATCCATGGCCGGTTTCGAGCCGCCCTGCTCCAGCACCTGGCGCAGGAAATCCCGCCCGGTCTCGCGGTTGAAGATCCCTTCCTCCTCGAAGCGTGAGTAGGCATCCGCCGAGAGCACCTCGGCCCACTTGTAGCTGTAATAGCCCGCCGCGTAACCGCCGGCGAAGATGTGGCCGAAGCTGTTGGGGAAGCGGTTGAAGGCGGGCGGCTTCATCACTGCCACCTGATCGCGTACTTCGTCCAGCAGTTCGTAGATGCGCGCCCCGCGGGCGGGGTCGTATTCCAGGTGCAGGCGGAAGTCGAACAGGGAGAATTCCAGCTGGCGCACCATCTGCATGGCGGACTGGAAATTACGCGCCGCTTGCATTTTCTCGAACAGCGCCTCGGGCAGCTTTTCGCCGGTTTCATAATGGCCGCTGATCAAATCCAGCGCCTCGCGCTCCCAGCACCAGTTCTCCATGAACTGGCTGGGCAGCTCCACCGCGTCCCAGGGCACGCCGTTGATGCCGGCGACACTGGGGTAGTCGATGCGGGTGAGCATGTGGTGCAGCCCGTGGCCGAACTCGTGAAACAGGGTGGTGACCTCGTCATGGGTGAGCAGCGCGGGCTGCTCGCCCACCGGCGGGGTGAAGTTGCAGGTGAGGTAGGCCACCGGCAGCTGCTGCAGGCGCTCGTTCACGAAACGCACCCGGCACTCGTCCATCCAGGCACCGCCGCGCTTGTGGGCACGGGCGTAGAGGTCCAGGTAGAACTGGCCGCGGGGCGCGCCCTGCTCATCGTGGATCTCGTAGAAGCGCACGTCCGGGTGCCAGGTATCCGCGTCCTCGCGCGGCTGGATGCGGATGCCGTAGAGCCGGCGCACCACCTCGAACATGCCGTTCACGACCCGGTCGGCGGGGAAGTAGGGGCGCAGGTCTTCCTGGGAGATCCGGTAGCGGCTCTGGCGCAGCTTCTCGGCGTAGTAACTCAGGTCCCAGGCCTGCAGCTCCTCGGTGAGCCCCTCTACCTCGCGGGCGAAGCGCCGCAGTTCGGCGAAGTCCTCCAGCGCCCGGGGGTGGCTGCGCTCGGCCAGATCCTGCAGGAAACCCATCACCTGCGCGGTGCCCTCGGCCATCTTCGGCGCCAGGGAGAGTTCCGCGTAGTTGGCGAAACCCAGCAATTGCGCCTTCTCATGGCGCAGGGCGAGGATCTCTTCCATCAGCGGCAGGTTGTCGTACTGCCCGCCCTGGGGGCCGGTGTCCGAGGCGCGGGTGCTGAAGGCCTCGTAGACCTCGCGGCGCAGGGCGCGGCTGTCGGCGTAGCTCATGACGGGGAAGAAGCTGGGGAAGTCCAGGGTGATGACGTAGCCCGGCAGTTCCCGTCGCTCGGCCTCCTGGCGCATCACGCCCAGGGCGCTGTCGGGCACGCCGGCCAGGGCCTCGGCATCCTCGATGTGCTTGTGCCAGGCGTTGGTGGCATCCAGCAGGTTCTCCTGGTATTTGCTGGAGAGCTCCGAGAGGCGCTGGGAGATGGCCCGGTAGCGCTCCTTGTCGGCTTCGGGCAGGTCCACGCCGGCAAGTCTGAAATCCCGCAGGGCGTGTTCGATGCTCGCCTGCTGGGCGTCGCTGAGCCCCGCCCACTGGGCGCTGTCGCGGATCTGCCGGTAGGCCTCGAACAGGTGGCGGTTCTGGCCAAGCTCGGTGCCGTAGTCGCTGAGCTTCGGCAGGCAGGCGTTGTAGGCGGCGCGCAGCTCCTCGTTGTTCATTACCGCATTGAGGTGGCTCACCGGCGACCAGGCCTTGGCCAGGCGGTCGTTCATGGCTTCCAGCGGTTCGATCAGGTTCTCCCAGCTGTACGCCCGCTCGCCGCCCAGCAGGGTGGCCAGGGTGGCGCGGTTCTCGGCGAGGAGGGTGTCGATGGCCGGTTCCACGTGCTCCGGGCGGATGCGGGAGAAGGGGGGCAGCTGCTCGGTCTGGAACAACGGGTTGCCTTGGTCCATGCTCATGGTCGGGGGGAACTCCTGTAACGACTCCGGGTCTGATCGAATGTAAGGTGTTCGGGGTATTATCCCAGCCTGTCTTTCACTTGGGCCAGTGGACTCGTAAAAAATTCCCCTGACCCTATAATCCAGTGAGCAATCAGTTTTTTAGGAACCGCCGTCGTGTCCATGTTGTCGCGCGTCGAATTCTTGCCTGCCTGTCACGGGGAGCACCTGCTGCTCCAGCCGTAATACGGCCGGCTGCGCGTGTCTTGCGCGGCCGGCCCGAAAATCTCTCCCGGATTTCCCTGTCTTCGTAGGCGCGGCTCATGGCCGCGACTGGCGTGCGCCGAGCGTTCGACGTTGCGACGCCATGAGCCGCTCCTACACTGGAATTGATAACGAATTTCTGCCCACCGCATGTGGCGGTGAGCGTACCGGCGTGAAAACCGCGCCAAGAGAGGATGACCATGTTGAGTGCACAGACCGCTCAGACCCAGGCCCAGACCCTGTCCATATTCGACGTGCAGCGGCTGGAGCCGGTGCTGCTGCGCGAGGCCGGCGGCCACGAACAGCCGGAGCACGTCCTGGAGCTGGCCGCCCGGCTCTATGCCTGCGACCAGGCCCAGCCCGAGTCCATACCGACCGATGTGGTGACGATGAATAGCCGGGTGCGGTTGGAAGACATGAATTCCGGCCGCCACATCGAGATTACCCTGGTGTTCCCGCGTCTGGCGGACTCGGCTTCCGGCTGCATTTCCGTGCTCGCCCCGCTGGGTTCGGCGCTGCTGGGCGCCCGGGTGGGCCAGACGGTGGAGGCGCACACTCCGGCCGGGGAGCGTTCCTACCGCATCGAGGCGCTGCTTTATCAGCCGGAGGCGGACGGGCGCTACGACTTGTAAGCGGCTTGTGGGTTGTGTGGGAGTAAATCGTGCCGGTGGATGATCCGGGCACTTGGGGGGTGCTGTTGCTTGCCGCCTTTTTCGGCGGCGGGTTGAACGCAGTGGCGGGCGGCGGGAGTTTCTTCACGCTGCCGGCGCTGGTTTATGCCGGTTATCCGGCCTTGGTGGCCAACGCCAGCGGCACGCTGGCGTTGTTGCCGGGTTATATGGCGAGTACCTGGGGGTTTCGCGAGGATCTGCGCGCGCCCCGGGGCGTGGGCATGGGGGCGCTGCTGCTGGCGAGTCTGGCCGGTGGCGGCCTCGGTGCCTTGTTGTTGTTGTGGACCTCGGAGGAGGCGTTTCGCGCGCTGGTGCCCTGGCTGCTGCTGGCGGCCACGGCGCTGTTTGCCGCCGGCCCCTGGCTGTTGCGGCATATCCGCCGGCAGGGGGAGGCGAGCGGTGCGGCACAACTGCTGAGCCTGTTCGCCATCTGCGTGTACGGTGGTTATTTCAACGGCGGGGTGGGCATCGTGCTGCTGGCGGGCTTGAGCCTGTTGGGGCATCAGGATCTCAACCGCATGAACGGGCTGAAGAACCTGCTCTCGACGGTACTCACCGCCATTGCCGTGAGCTTCTATGCCCTGGGCGGGGTGATCGCCTGGGGGCCGGCGCTGGGGATGATGCTGGCGGCGGTGGCGGGCGGCTATGTGTTTGCGCGGCTCGCCCGGCGGTTGCCGGCGCTGGCGGTGCGCACGGTGGTGGTGTTGACCGGCGTGGTGATGACCTTGCTGTTCTTCTTCGGCTGAGTGGTATGGTGGCTTCTTGGCATTTTCACAGGAGGCAGCATGGCTGAGCGGCATTTCGATCTGATCTGCATAGGCGGCGGCAGCGGTGGGTTGGCCACCGCGCGGCGTGCGGCGAGCCACGGCGCCAGGGCGGCGGTGGTGGAGGCGGCCCGCCTGGGCGGCACCTGCGTGAACGTGGGCTGCGTGCCGAAGAAGGTCATGTGGAATGCGGCCAATGTCTTTCACGCCGTGGCGGGGGCGCATACCTACGGCATAGGCGCGGGCGAGCCCAGCCTGGACTGGACGCAGCTCAAGGCCCGCCGCGATGCCTACATCGCCCGGCTCAACGGCATCTACGAGCGCAACCTGGAGAAGGATGCGGTGAGCCTCATCGAGGGCCACGCCTGCTTCGTCGATGCTCACACGCTGGAGGTGGACGGCGAGCGGTACAGCGCCGATCACATCGTCATCGCCACCGGCGGCTACCCGGTGCGCCCGGGCATTCCGGGGGCCGAACTGGGCACGGATTCCGACGGTTTCTTCGAGCTGGAGAATCGCCCCGAGAAGGTTGCCGTGATCGGTGGCGGTTACATCGGCGTGGAACTCGCCGGCGTGCTGCACCATCTGGGTAGCCAGGTGAGCCTGATCGTGCGGGCCGATGCCCCCCTGCGCGGCTTCGACCCGCTGATCCGCGAGGGCCTGGTGGAGCTGCTGCACGCCGACAAGCTGCAGCTCATCACCCACACCGAACCGGCCGCCCTGCGTCGGGAATCGGATGGCCGCATCACCATCGAGGTCAAGGACGGCGAGACCCTCACCGGCTACGACTGCGTAATCTGGGCCACCGGCCGCGCACCCAACACCGACCGGCTGCGGCTGGACCGCGCCGGGGTGGAGCTCAACGACCGGGGCGAGGTGCCGGTGGATCGCTACCAGCGCACCAATGTGGACGGTGTCTACGCCATCGGCGACATCATCGGCCGCGCGCCCCTCACCCCGGTGGCCATCGCCGCCGGGCGCCGGCTGGCCGATCGGCTGTTCGGTGGCATGCCCGACCGCTACCTGGACTACGACACCATCCCCACCGTGGTCTTCACCCACCCGCCCATCGGCACCGTGGGCCTGACCGAGCCCGAGGCCCGTG
This sequence comes from Alkalilimnicola sp. S0819, assembly GCF_009295635.1. NCBI lineage: Bacteria > Pseudomonadati > Pseudomonadota > Gammaproteobacteria > Chromatiales > Ectothiorhodospiraceae > Alkalilimnicola > Alkalilimnicola sp. S0819. The sequence continues at coordinate 8,578 of NZ_WHIW01000005.1, forward strand.
CCGAGTACGGGCCGGAGGCGGTGAAGGTCTACACCAGCCGTTTCATCGCCATGGACTATGCTCTCACCGACGAGAAGCGCCGCAGTCAGATGAAGCTCATCTGCGTGGGCGAGGAGGAGCGCGTGGTGGGGCTGCACCTGATCGGCGTGGGCAGCGACGAGATGCTCCAGGGCTTTGCCGTGGCCATCCGCATGGGGGCCACCAAGCAGGACTTCGACAACACCGTGGCCATCCACCCCACTGCCGCCGAAGAAGTGGTCACCATGCGCTAATGCGCTCGATGCCGCCTTCCCCTGTAGTAGCGGCTCACGGCCGCGAATCTTCCGGGCCAAGGGACATCGCGGCCCTGAGCCGCTATTACAGGAAATGCAGGGAGCCCCGACCATGCTAGAACCCTTCGACGGTATCACCCCCAGCCACCCGGCCAGCGCCTGGGTGCATGATTCCGCCGTGCTCATCGGCGATGTGGAGCTGGGCGAGGACTGTTCCGTGTGGCCCCTGGTGGTGATTCGGGGTGACGTGAACTACGTGCGCATCGGCGCGCGCTCCAATGTCCAGGATGGCACCGTGATCCACGTGGCCCACAAGGGGCCGTACAACCCCACCGGCTTCCCCACCCTGGTGGGTGAGGATGTGACCATCGGCCACAAGGCGGTGGTGCATGCCTGCACAATAGGCAATCGGGTGCTGGTGGGCATGGGCGCGGTGATCATGGACGGCGCCGAGGTGGGCGATGACTGCATCATCGGCGCCAACGCCCTGGTGCCCCCGGGCAAGAAGCTCGCCGGCGGGCACCTGTACGTGGGCAGCCCGGTGAAGGCCGCCCGCGCGCTCAGTGATGAAGAAAAGGAGCAGCTGCGGTATTCGGCGGCGCATTATGTGCGCCTGAAGAACCGCTACACCGGCTGATTGGAGGCATCGCCCTTGGCCCGCGCACCTTTTCACATCAACGGCACCGAGATCCCGGCCGGCACCCGCGCCACCGTGGATCTGCCCGCCGCGCAGCTCTATACCCACACCCCGCTCACCATCCCCGTGCAGGTCATCCACGGCCGCCAGGCGGGCCCGGTGCTGCTGGTCTGCGCCGCCATCCACGGCGACGAGATCAACGGGGTCGAGATCATCCGCCGGCTGGTGAAACAGGCGGGGTTGCGCCGGCTGAGCGGCACGCTCATCGCCGTGCCCATCGTCAATGTGCTGGGCTTCATCGACCGCACCCGCTACCTCCCCGACAGGCGCGATCTGAACCGCTCCTTCCCCGGCAGCGAGAGCGGCTCGCTGGCCGCGCGGGTGGCACATCTGTTCAAGACCGCGCTGCTCGACAAGAGCACCCACGTGATCGATCTGCACACGGCCGCCATCCACCGGGCCAATCTGCCCCAGATCCGCGCCAACCTGGCCGATCCCGTGACCCGGCGCATGGCCGAGGCCTTCGGCGTGCCGCTGGTGATCAACGCCGGCTTCATCGAGGGCAGTCTGCGTCACACCGCCCACGCCCGGGGCATTCCGGTGATCACCTATGAATCCGGCGAGGCCCTGCGCTTCGACGAGCCGGGCATACGCGCCGGGCTCAAGGGTGTGCTGCGGGTGATGCGGGACCTGGCCATGCTGCCGCCCAGCCGCGCCCGCCGCCCCGCTCCCCGTCCCCAGTACGCGGCCGATTCCAGCACCTGGCTGCGCGCCGAGCAGGACGGCATTTTCCGCGCCACCGTGGGGCTGGGGGCGCGGGTGAAGAAGGGCCAGGCGCTGGGTTGGATCTCCGACCCCTTCGGCGAGAAGGAGCAGCCCTGCGAGGCCTCCATCAGCGGTATCGTCATAGGCCGCAACAACCTGCCGCTGGTGCACGAGGGCGAGGCGCTGTTCCACATCGCCCGTTTCGATGAACTGAGCCGGGCGGCCGAACACGTGGAACGCTGGGCCGAGGGCCTGGAAGCCGATGAACCGGGCCCGGCCGCCGAGCCGCCCATCGTATAAGCGCAAGGAGCCGAGACCGTGGCCGAGAACAAGCTGATTTTCTGGTTCGATTTCACCAGCACCTATTCCTTTCTGTCGGGGATGCGCATCGAGGAGGCCGCCCGCCAGGCCGGTGTGAGCCTGGAATACCGGCCCTTCCTGCTGGGGGTGGTGCTGCGCGAACGGGGCTGGGAGAACAAGGGGCCCGCCGAGTTTCCGGTGAAGGTGGCGTATATGTGGCGGGACCTGGAGCGGCGCGCGGCCCAATACGGTTTCGGCTTCCGTAAGCCCAGCGTGTTCCCGCGTCACTCGCTGCTGGCCGACCGGGTGGCCATTCATGCGGCCGCGCAGGGCTGGGTGGCGGCATTTACCCGGGCCTGCTTCGCCGCCAATTTCGCCGACGACCGGGATATCAGCGATGAGGCGGTGTTGGCGGATCTGATCGCCAGCTGCGGGCAGGATGCCGCGCAGGTGCTGGCCGCGGCGGTCAGTCAGCCGGTGAAGGACCGGCTCAAGACCAATACCGCGGAGGCGCTGTCGCGGGGCATCTTCGGCGCGCCCAGCTTCACCGTGGGTGAGGAGCTCTTCTGGGGCGATGACCGGCTGGAGGATGCCCTGGCGTGGGCGAAGAGCGTCTGAAGCACAGCCTGTAGCAGCGTTTACATGACCGCTCAACGAGCGGATGGTTCCGACCGGCCGCCGCGCAAGGTGGTTGTCTTTTCACGAACCGTGATGGGCATCACGCCTGCCCCTGCCCCTGCCCCTAAAAGGGGATAGTGGGTCCCGTGAGCTGGCCGGGCGGTTCGCCGTCGCAGCAACAATAGCAAACCCGGTCCAGTGTAAATTGGGCGCCGATGTTTCATCGGCGCTCTTTTTTCTGCCCTTAGCGATACACGTCCAGTGCGGTTATCTGGTCCAGTTCCACCGGATAGGTGTAGCTGCCGCTGCCCAGGCGCCGACGCAGGCGCAGCCGGCGCTCGGTGACCGCCTCGATCACGCCCTCGCGTCGCTCGCCGCTGCGAAGCTCCACCTGGGCGTGGCGTCCGACCAACCGGGGCAGCTCCTCCACGGCGGTGGCCTGGAAGCGCGGCGCGGTTTCCGCCGCCGGGGTCGTTTGCTCGCCAGCCTGCTCCTCGCGCCGCGCCTGCTCGGCCCGTTTCCGGGCCGAGTGTGCCGCGGCCAGCTCCGCGGGCGAGGGCGGCGCCTGATCCAGGAGGCCGCCCAGTGACACCGATTCGCCGCCCACGAACAACTCGGGCTGCAGCAGCGCCAGGGCGTCGGCGGGCTTGTACCAGGCCAGGTGTGCCAACACCAGGGGTTGGGCGGGGCGCACACTGAGGCTGCCGGACGCGCCCGGTTGCAGCATGCGCAGATAGGCCTCGCGCAGCTCGGGGCTCAGCCGCAGCCCGAGTTGCTTGCGCAGCAGCTCGGCGGCGTCGTTCACGTAGGCCTGCAGGTAAGCCTGCGGGTCGTCGCCGTGAAACTGCGCGCAGTAGCGGTTAAGGCGCCCCTGAAAGCCCAGGTCGTGGTAATTGCCGTGAGCTTCCAGCAGCTGCACGGCCGAGGGGTCGCGCTGAAACTCGGCGCCCTGGCGCAGGCGCAGTTCCATGGTGGCGCGGGCCATGTCGCGGGTCTCGCTTTCCATGCGCATGGAAAACCCGGATTCGCGCCTTTCCAGGTCCACGCTGATATCGCTGACCAGCGCATGGTAGCCCAGCCGGCGCAGTGCCGAGCCGGTCCCCGGGGGGAGATCCCCGCAGACCCGGTTGACCAGCTGCAGATTGGGGTCTTCGGCGGCGGCTTGGGCGGCGTAATCGTCCACCATGGTCATCAGCGGGCCGTTGAGGTCCATGTGCAGACCGCGCAGCTCCAGCCCGATGTGCTCGGGCATTTCCCGCCGCTGCAGGGTGCGCAGGGTTTCCAGTAGTTGCGGCAGATGCGTGGCGCGCACACCCACGGATTCGACGAGGAAGGTTTCGCCCAGGGCATGGGGCCGAATCGTCAGTTCCTGCACGCCCACCTCGCCGCGGGGCCAGACGTAGACACGTTCGTAGTCGGCGTCGGCGAAGGGGCGCATCGCGGCGACCAGCTGGTCGGCGGCCTGGCCGGTGCGATACCAGAGCCAGCCGTAGGCCGTGCCGGCGGCGCCCAGGCAGAGAATGACGAACAGGGTGAACAGTTTGCGCATGACGGTAATCCGGCGTGTTGTTGTTGTGCCTCGTGCCGCCAATGGTAGGCGCAATTGTGGACTGCTGCACTTCTTCGGTGCGTGTCTGCAGCAAACTGTGCGGCAGTTCAGGAACCCTGGCCGAGGGCTGCGGCATGATCCCACCCATCGCGACAGGGCGCGAAACTGCACAGCGGGGGGTGGCTCCGGCCCGAACAATAACAAGCAAGCAATAACAAGATGGTCGTTTGGGGAAGTTCGAGCGTCGTTCCAGCGCAGGCTGGCGGCGCTTTTCTTTTTTCTGCCGCCGCCCACTCTCCGCCGGGCCCCGGCCGCGGCGATGGTCAATGACCACCTCATCATGAGGCGGCTACAATGTGAGCTACCCATCATTTTGACAGGCCCGCCCCGTGAATCTGAAAGCCAAGCAACTGATCGCCAGCGCCCTGCGCGATGCGCTCATGGATGATTTCGACAGCGCCCGTCAGCGCATGCGCGCGCTGGAACGTGATGAACTGCGCGCATTGCAGCGGGCCTGCATGGCCTTGCAGAACCTGGCCGGCGCCAGACTGTATGCCAGCAGCCTGCAGGGAGACGCGATCAGCGATACCCTGAGCAACACGGACTCTCACAGAAGGTAAACCCATGCAGCCGCCTCGCGCCGAACGTCGCCCCCAGGTCCTCGAAGCCCACGGCGAGCGCCGGGAGGACCCCTGGTTCTGGCTGCGGGAGCGGGACGATCCGGCGGTGATCGCCTATCTGGAGGCGGAGAACGCCTACACCGAGGCGGTGATGGCCCCCACCGAGCCGCTGCAGCAGCGGCTCTACGAGGAATTCCTCGGCCGGATCAAGGAAACCGACCTCTCCGTGCCCGTGGAGCGTGACGGCTGGTATTACTACAGCCGTACCGAGCAGGGCCTGCAGTACCCGATTCTGTGCCGCAAGCGCGGCTCCCTGGCGGCGCCCGAGCAGATCGTCCTCGACCAGAACGCCCTGGCCGCGGACCACGACTACCACGATCTGGGCTGCGCGGTGGTGAGCCCCGATCATCGTCTGCTGGCCTGGGCCGAGGACACCGACGGCTCCGAGACCTACCGTTTGCACCTGCGCGCCCTGGACGGCGGCGAGGCGCCGGCGCTGGATATCCCCGGCACCGCGGCCGACGTGGAATGGTGCGCGGACAACCGCAGCTTCTACTACACCGTGCTGGACGAGACCCGCCGGCCCTGGCAGGTGCGCCGGCGCAGCCTGGACGGCACCGACACGGTGGTCTTCGAGGAACCCGACGAGGCCTATTTCGTCAGCCTCGGCCACAGCAAGGACCGGCAGCTGCTCTACATCAGCCTGGGCAGCAACGTCACCAGCGAGGAATACTTCCTGGACGCCGCGGACCCGGCCGCGGAGCCGGTGCTGTTCGCCCCCCGGGCGCACGGCGTGGAGTACGCCATCGAGCACCGGGATGGGGATTTCTGGGTGCTCAGCAACCGCGAGGCCGAGAACTTTCGCCTCTGGCGGGTGGCCCGCGAGCACTTCCGCGACCCGGCCGCCTGGCGGGAGGTGGTCCCCCACAGCGAGCGCACCAAGCTCGAGGATTTCGAACTCTTCGCGGGGCACCTGGTGCTGTACCTGCGCGATGAAGGGCTGCTGAAGATCCGCATCACGGATCTGACCACCGAGCAGAGCCACGACATCGCCTTCGACGAGCCGGTCTACGCCACCCACGGCGCCGAGAACCCCAATTACCACAGCCGCGTGCTGCGCTTTGCCTATACCTCCCTGGTCAGCCCCCGCCGCATTTACGACTACGACATGAGCAGCCGCGAGCGTCGCCTGCTCAAAGAGCAGGAAGTCCCCGGCGGCTATCGCGCCGAGGACTACGAAAGCCACCGCCTGTGGGTGCGGGCCGACGACGGCGCCGAGGTGCCCATCTCTTTGGTGCACCGCAAGGGTCTGGCCTTGGACGGGACCCACCCCTGTCTGCTCTACGGCTACGGCAGCTATGGCATCAGCATGGACCCGGGCTTCTCGCCCACGCGTCTGAGCCTGCTCGATCGGGGTGTCGTCTTCGCCATTGCCCATGTGCGCGGCGGCGGCGATCTGGGCGAGCCGTGGAAGAACGCCGGCAAGCTGCTCGCCAAGCAGGACAGCTTCACCGACTTCATCCGCGCCGCCGAGGGCCTGATCGAGCAGGGCTACACCCGCCCCGAGCGCCTGGCCATCATGGGCGGCAGCGCCGGCGGCCTGCTCATGGGCGCGGTGGTGAACCTGCGCCCGGAGCTGTTCCGCGCCGTGGTCGCCCAGGTGCCCTTCGTGGACGTGCTCTCCACCATGCAGGACCCCAGCCTGCCGCTCACCGTCATCGAGTACGATGAATGGGGCAACCCGGCGCACCCGGAGTACTACCGGGCCATCCGCGCCTATTCGCCCTACGACAATGTGCGCGCGCAAGACTATCCGCACCTGCTCATCGTTGCCGGGCTGAACGACCCGCGGGTGCAGTACTGGGAGCCGGCCAAGTGGTGCGCGAAGCTGCGGGCCTTGAAAACCGACGATAATGTGCTAATTCTCAAGACCCATATGGGCCAAGGGCATGGGGGAGCCTCCGGTCGCTACGAATCCCTGAAGGAGCTGGCCTTCGACTACGCCTTCATCCTCGACCGGCTGGGCGTGGAACGCCCGACCACGGAACAATAATCCGCCGCGGCCCCCCCCCGGCCGCGGCACCTGCGGGAGGCAGGGCCCTTGCTCTTCGATCAGGACGATTTCGAACGCACTGTTACCCGGCGGATCTGTCTGCTGGCGATCTGCGGGGTCTTTCCCTTCGCCCTGCATTGGCTGCGCTACGAGGAGGGCTACCTGGGGCCGGTGCTGCTGGTGTTCCTGGTGGCCGCCAGTGCCGCCTGGTACTGGCTGTTCCGGGGCGGCTCGGCGCGGTCACTGAAGTACGCTCTGGCGGTGCTGTATACCACCACCTCGGTCATCGCCGCCCACCGCATCGGTATCGGCGGGGTCTATTGGCTGTTTCCGTCGTGCGTCGCCAGCTTCTACCTGTTGCCCGTGCGCATGGCCATGGGCTTCAACGCCGTGGCGGTGCTCGCCGTATTGCCGGCGCTGCCCTTCGGCGCGATATCGGCGCGGCTGCTGGTCACGCTGCTGTTGGTCAATGTCTTCGGCTACATCTTCTCGCAGCTGGTCAGCGCCCAGCGTCAGGAGCTGCGGCGCATGGCATTGATGGACCCGCTCACCGGTGTCGCCAACCGCCGGGCGTTGGAGAACCGGCTGCGCGCCGCCCACGCCTCGGCGCGGCGCTACGGCCATCGCCACTCCCTGCTGCTCATCGATCTCGACCGCTTCAAGGCGGTGAACGACGAGCTGGGCCACTCGGCGGGGGACAAGTTGCTGGTGTGCATGGGGCGCTTGATTGGCGCGCGGGTGCGCGCCGCCGACATGCTGTTCCGTTACGGCGGGGAGGAGTTTGTGGTGTTGGCGCCGAACACCCACGCCGGGGCCGCGCGGGTCCTGGCCGAATCCCTGTGCGACGCGGTGCGCGAGGCCGAGTGGCTGGGCACTCGCGCGTTGACCGTGTCGATTGGAGTGGCTGAACTGGGTGACGAGGAGAGCGTGGCGCAATGGGTGGACCGGGCCGATGCCGCGCTTTACCGGGCCAAGCATCAGGGGCGGAACAGGGTTGAAATGGCCGGCTGAATCAGGCCGCGCGTAGCTCCCTGACCCAGCGCCGGCACTGTGTCCAGAAAGCCGGCTCCAGACGACATAGCGCCAGCAGCACCAGCGCATTGGCGATGGCGGCCAGCAGAAAAAGCTGCGGAATGCTCAGCCCCGCCACGCCGAGCAGCAGGCCGGCGAGTATGGCCGCGCTGACCATGAACAGCGCATTCTGGATGTTGATGGCGGCAATGATCCGCGACAGCACCTCGCGTCGCCCGCGCTGTTGCACCAAGGCATACAGCGGTACCACGAACAGCCCGCCGAACACCCCGATCAGCGCCAGATCCAGCACGGTGCGCAGTGTGAGCGCGGCCTCGGCGGGGGTGCCCAGCCACAGATCCAGCCCCGCCAGCGTCAGGCCCATCGCACCCAGCGGCATCAGCCCCGGCTCCACCCGACCGCGGGCCAGGCGCGCGGCCAGTATCGAGCCCAGCCCGATGCCTAGCGCAAACACCGCCAGCAGCCCGGTGACCATGCGCTCATCCCCCGCCAGGTGCAGCCGGGTGTAATTGGGCAGCTGCGCCAGGTACAGCGAGCCCAGGAACCAGAACCAGGAAATACCCAGCATCGCCACCCGCACCAGGCGCTGCTCGGCGGCGTAGCGCAGGCAGTTGCCGCTCTCGCGGATGGGGTTCCAGGCAAGCCGCAGCTCCGGTGCCACCGGCGCGGCGCGCGGAATGCCCTGTGCCAGCAGTAAGCCGATGAGGGCGCAGGCCACCACCGTGATCGCTACCCAGCCCACCCCGCCCCAGGCGAAAAGCACGCCACCGGCGAGGGTGCCCAGCAGGATGGCGAGGAAGGTGCCCATCTCCACCAGACCGTTGCCCGCCATGAGTTCGTGCTCGTCCAGGTGCTGGGGCAGCAGGCCATATTTCACCGGGCCGAAGAAACTCGACTGGGTGCCCATCAGGAACAGCACCGTCAGTAGCGCCGTGACCGACCCGCTGAACAGCGCCAGCGCCCCCAGGCCCATGATCAGCACCTCGGCGAGCTTGATGCGGCGGATCAGCAGCCCCTTTTCGTACTTGTCGGCCAGCTGCCCGGCGGCGGACGAGAACAAGAAGAAGGGCAGCACGAACAGCCCCGCCGCGGCATTCACCAGAATGTGCCCCGCCTCGCCGCTGGCCAGCTCGAAGGCGATCAGCAGAATCAGCGCGTTCTTGAAGACGTTGTCATTGAAGGCGCCCAGGAACTGCGTGGCGAAGTACGGCGCGAAGCGGCGTCGTTTCAGCAGGTGAAAAATGCGGTTCTGGTTGTTCATGTACTGCCTGGACGCCCGGTTCCTGACTAAGGTGCCCCAAGCCTAGCGCGCCCGGGGCTTGCCGTGAACGTCTCGGGGCCGCAAATCGGAAGCATGCACCCCAAGAGATGCGAGCGTCGGGCCGTGGACGCAGGAAACTCATCGCCCCGAAAGCACGTGGCCCGCCGCCTGGCGGCGGGGGTTGCGGCCTATGCGGGGCTGTCCGCCTGGTATCGCTTCCGGCCCAATCCACCGGGCATCAATGGCTGGGATGCCAGCTATCCGGTGCCCGCCGAGCAGGTCCGGTTGTGGCACGACGATACCTGGTACGAGCAGGGCCGGCGCCACAGCCACCGGCAGATAGCCGCGCGCATCCGCGCCCTGGTGCGCGAGGCGCGCGAATTCGTGCTGATGGACGTGTTCCTGTTCAATCTGCATCACACCGAGCGAGGCAAATTCATCCCCATTACCCGCCTGATGGCCGAGACCCTGGCCGCCCAGCCCTGCCCGCGTTATTTCATCACCGATCCCTTGAACACCTCCTACGGGACGGCTCGCTGTGACCCGCTGGAATGGCTGCGCGCGGCGGGTGTGCGGATCTGCCTGACCGATCTGCGCCGCCTGCGTGACAACAACCTGCTCTATGCGCCCTTGTGGCGCCTGGGGCTGCAGTGGTTCGGCACCGCGGGGCGGGGCTGGATACCGAACCCGCTGGAGGAAGGGCGCACCACCACCCTGCGAGCCGTGCTGGCCGCCGCCAACACGCGGGGGAATCATCGCAAGGTGATCGTCGCCGACGATGGCGCTGGCGAATACCGCACCCTGGTCAGTTCGGCGAACCTGGAAGATGCCAGCTGTTATTTCCTCAACGCCGCGCTGGAGGTGCGCAGCCGACCGGTGGCCTACCATTTCTTCGAGGCCGAGCGTGCCCTGGCCGCCATGTCCGGCTGCACGATCCCCGCGCACATTCCCGGCCCGGGCCCGGAGCCGGCGGGGGATGCGCTGGTCACGCCCTTGCTGGGTGCGCAGATACTTCGGGCCATGCTGGCCGACATCGCCTCCGCGTCGCGGGGCGAGCGGCTGTATCTGTTCACGCTGTTCCTGGCCGAGCGGCGGGTGATGCGCGCTGTGCGGGCGGCGGCGGCGCGCGGCGTGCGGGTGTGCGTGATTCTGGATATGAACAAGTACAGCTTCGGCGAGCCCAAGAACGGCGTGCCCAATCAATTGACGGGCGCCGAGTTGCTGCATGGGGGTGGGGTGCGGGTGCGCTGGGCGAACACCGCGCGGGAGGAGTTCCACACCAAGTTCATGCTGCTGCGTCGGCGCCGCGAGAGCATCATTCATGCCGGCTCCGCCAATTGCACCCGGCGCAGCCTGTCCGACACGAACCCGGAGGCGAACATGCGGGTGCGGGTGGGCAACGATACCCGTGTGGCACGCCAGGCCTGGGACTATGTGCGCTGCCTGGAAGAACCGCCCCGCAGCCTGGACTTCGCCGCCGGCAACGGTCTGGACAGTGCGACGCGCCGCTGGCTGGCACGCTTCCAGGAAGCCACCGGCACGGCCACCTGGTAAGCCCATGAGCGAGCGTTTGCGCATCGCGGTATGCAACCTGCAGGGTGGGGTGGGAACCACCCGGGGGTGGTGGCATTACCTGAGCACCGGTTGGCGCTACTGGCTGCCCCATGGCAACGGCATGGTGCTGGAGGCGGCGCGCTTTCTGCGCGAGGAGCGGGTGGATCTGGCGCTGTGCTCCGAGGTGGAGAACGCCTCGCGCCGGTGCTGTCGGGTGGATCAGGCGCGCCTGCTCGCGGATGCCGCCGGCCTTCGCCATGTGCTGTTCTTCGAGACCTTCCGTCTGGGCGAGCGTATCCGCCAGGGCAATGCCGTACTCGCCCGCTATCCGCTCGCGCGCATGGGCAACCACCGCCTGCCCGGGCGCGGGCAGCCGCGCTATCTGAGCGAGGCGAGCCTTGCGCTGGGGCGGGGGGCGTTGCGCTGTTACGTGACGCATCTGAGCCTGGAGCAGAAGTTCCGTCTCCGGCAGATCCGCCAGCTGGAGGCCTTTCTCGGGGAGAGCGACGAGCCGCGGGTGCTGGGCGGGGATTTCAACGTCAGCCACCGGGCCGAGCTGGAACTGCTGCGGGACAGCCCGCTCACCCAGGCCATTTCGCCGGCCACCTTCCCGTCCTGGAAGCCACGCCGACACCTGGAGCATCTGTTCGCCAGCCGGCACCTGCATATCGAGCGGGTACGGGTGTTCGAACGCTTTCGCTTCTCCGATCACCTGCCGTTGCTGGTGGACGTGGCGTTGGAGGATGTCTGAGATTTCCTACAAAACCTTGGGTGAGATCGCCTAGTCGGCGGGTCGAAAACCCGGGATAGTGCACAGCAACAAAAACAAACAAGAAAAGCCGCCAGCAGGACGTTTAGCGGCTGGGAGCGGAGGAGGAGAGGCGACCGGCAAAGTATCGGGCAGCCAGCGGCAGGGTAGGCGCTCCAAGGATCGGAGCCCGTACCCCAGTCCGTTAGACATCAGACCGTGATCGGGTTTTCCCGATCGCGGTTTTTCTTTTGGGAGACACTGAACCATTCCTCTAAGGCTCGGGGCGGCTCTCATCCAGTGGGGCGAATTCCTCCTGGCGGGGGCGCAGGCAGATCTCGCGGCCCCGGATATCCTCGGTGTACAGGCGCACCGGGGCGCGCCAGACCTGGTGAATGTAATTGAGCACTTCCCGGGCACGCTCGGTGTGCAGGCCGCGCCCGTCGCCGTGGGCGTCGTGGCGGAGGGTCAGGGCGCCGTCGGGGCGCAGTTCCTCGACCCGGATGCGGGGGGCCCCGAAATGGTAGCGGGGGCCGAGGATCTGTTCATGCAACTGGGGCAGGGTGCCGGGTGTTACCCGTACTTCGCCGTTGCGTCGGGCGGACCAGAGAAACAGCCCCAGCTCTCGGGCGTGCGCCGCGCTGAGGTGATTGCGGATGAAGCTGAAATCATCCTCCTCGGCCATGATCCGCCGGGCGGCATCCAGGCCCTGTTCCGTGATGATGCGCTCCCACAGGCTGAAGCCCAGGTGGTAGGGGTTGATCTGCAGGGCGACGCGGGATTCGCCACCGTAGGGGCGCACCACGTCGGAGTGGGTCTTCATGCAGTCCAGCCAGGTCTGGGTGGGGAGGAAGCTCGCCTCGCGCAGCAGGCGGGCATGCCAGTAGCTGGCCCAGCCTTCGTTCATGATCTGGCAGTTGAATACCGGCTGGAAGTAATAGGCCTCTTCGCGCACGGCGAGGAAGATGTCCCGCTCCCAGTCCTCCAGCCAGGGGCCGTAGCGGGCGATGAACCAGAGCAGGTCTTCTTCCGGGTGCGGCGGCAGGGGCAGTGCCTGGCGAGCGCTGTCGCCGGGCTCGGGGTCGGGGGTGTCGGGCAGCTGGGCGTAGCGTTCGGCAAAGGCGTCCGGGGGGCGGGCGGGCGCCGGCGGCGCGTGGCGGGGGTAGTCGGGGCGGGCGAGAGGCTGGTGTGTGTCGATGTGCGGCTCCAGCGCCAGGGCGGCGTCCAGCACCTGTTCCACCCGCTTGATGCCCTGGCGCTCGATCACCGCGTCGATACGGTGGGCGTGGGCGGCGGCCTGTTCGACGATGTGGGCGCCGGCTTCGTGGTGGCTGCGCACGAAGCCGGCGTTGTTGCCGGAAAAATCCGCATGCCCCAGCACATGGGCCACCACCAGCACGTTCTCCTGCACGCTGTTGGTTTCCACCAGGTAGGCGCGGTTGGGGGCGCCGGGAAAGACTACCTCGAAAATGCGGGAGTGGCCCATGCGGTGCTGGATCATCTGCTGGATCCAGCGCACGCCAAAGGACCAGTGGGGCATGCGCACCGGCAGGCCGTAGACGGCCACCTCCATCATGAAGCTCTCGGGCACCAGCTCGAAGTCCACCGGGTGATGGCGCAGGCCGTGGCGGGCGGCCAGTGCCTCCAGGCGCGGGATGTAGTCGCGCAGGCGCTCAGCCATGGGCGCTGGCCTCCCGGGCCTGGTCGCTGAAGAAGCGCCGTATGGCGGGCCAGATGTCTTCCTCGGTGGACAGGGCGTAGCTGCCGCAGGGGAAGCCCTGCAACTGCAGGGCGCGGTAGAGCTGGGCCACCTCGGTTTCCAGCCGCCGCATGATGTGGTGCGACACTTCGGCGTAGCCGAGGAAGTTCATCTGTTCGGCGAGCCCGTGCAGGCTGCTCATCGCCGCCTGGCGGTCCTCGCTGAAGTTGTGCCCGTCGGTGGCGTAGAAGAGGTAGGCGTTGTAGCGGGTCGGGTCGTAGCGCTCGCGCAGCACCCGGGCGGCCAGCTCGAAGGCGGTGGAGCTGCGGGTGCCGCCCTCGCCGTGGACCTGGAAAAACGCCTCTTCCTGGAATTCCCAGGCCTGCACCGTGTGGGCGATGAACACGGTTTCCATGCTGGCGAATTGTCGGCGTATGCCCTGCAGCGCCCAGAAGAAGAAGGTCTTGGCGAGCCGGCGGCAGTGCTCGTCCATGCTGGAGGATACGTCCAGCAGCAGAAACACCACGGCCTGGGTGTTGGGGCGCCGGCGGCGGGTGAGCTGACGAAAGCGCAGGTCCTCGTCGGCGATGGGCACTCGGCTTCGGGGCAGCGCGTGGCGACGCTTGATGGCCTCTTTCAGGGTGCGGCGCCGGTCCAGCCTGGGGCGCGCGCCGCGCTTGTCCCAGCCCTCGCGTACCGGCTCCTCGTGTTCCAACGCATGGCCCGCGCGGGGCTTGAGATGTGGCAGTTGCAGCTCCTCCCAGAGCCAGTCGAGGATGTCGTCCACCTGGAATTCCAGCACCATGCGGATGCCCCCTTCGTCCTCGCCACCTTCGCCTTCCCGGGCGCCCTCGGGCTGCAGGCCGCGGCGCCGGGCCCGGCGCAGGACGTCGCCGGGCTGGGCGGGGCCCTGGCCGGCACCCTGCTGTTCTTCGGTGTCGGCCAAGCGAAAGCGGGCATGCTCCATGAAGCGCACAGGCACCTGTACCGTGCGTCGGCCCGGGCGGCTCAGCACATCGGAGCCGGCCACCAGGTCCGGCAACTGGCCGCGCACCGCTTCGCGCACCTTTTCGTTGTGGCGCAGCCAGTCCCGGGTGCCGCGGGAGAACAGTTCGTACCAGCGCTGGTCCTCGGTTCCGGGGTTCATGGGGCCTCCGGGCTCATTCCTGGGAGAGCAGCGTGGTGACGTAGCTCAGCGCCTCGCGGGCACTGTGCTCGTCGTAGCCGTACTCGTCGATCAGGCGCTGGGCGACAGCGGCGATCTTCTGCTGGGCCTGGTCATCGGGGCGGGCGCTGGAGGTGACCAGGCGCAGCACCTCGCGCCGCTCCTCGAACAGATACTGCTGCATGGCTTCGCGCAGCCGGGCGTGGGCGTCCAGGGTGAAGCGCTCGCCTTTCTTGAAGGCCATCATGGCCTTGCGCACCACTTCCTGGCGGAAGCTGTGCTTGCCGGCATCGGAGATGTTGATCTTCTCTTCCACCGCGCGCAGGAAGCGCTCGTCCGGGCGGCGGGTTTCGTTGGTGATGGGGTCTTCCACCGGACGGTTGTCCAGCGAGGCCTCCACTTCGTCCAGGTATTTCTCCAGCAGCTCCTGGCTTTCCTGCTCGAAGGAGACGAACAGCGCCTTGTGCACGTCCTCCTTTACCCAGTGGTTGTAGAAGTCCTTGCGGGCGGTGACCAGGTAGTCCACCCATTGGCGGCGCTGCCGCGCCTCGATGCGCGCATCGTTCTCTATCGCGTCCTTGAGCGTGATCAGTACGTCCATGCTGCTCAGGCTCTGGCGCTCGCTGCGCGAGAGGGCGCCGGACAGGGCATTGACCACGAAGCGCGGCGAGACACCGGACAGGCCCTCCTCGTCGGATTCGTGGCGGATGCGCTCCAGCTCCGCCCGCGAATGACCGTCCACGTCTTCGCCGGCGTACAGGCGCAGCTTGCGGGAGAGGTCCAGGTCCTCGCGCTCCGAGGGCTGCAGGCGGGAGAGCACGGCGAACACGGCCGCCAGTTCCAGGGCGTGGGGGTCCAGGTGCACATCGCGGAAGCTGGGGGCGGCGGCGATCAGCTTGCGGTAGATGCGCGCCTCGTCGTGGTAATTCAGCGTATAGGGAACCTGGACGATGACCATGCGATCGAGCAGGGCTTCGTTCTCCTGCTCCTGCAGAAAACGGCGGAACTCCGCCAGGTTGGTGTGGGCGATGATGGTCTCGTCCACGTGAATCAGCGGAAAGCGCGCCACCTTGACGTTGCGCTCCTGGGTGAGGGTGAGCAGCAGGTAGAGAAACTCCCGCTTGACCTTGAGGATTTCGATCATCTCCAGCATGCCGCGGCTGGCGGCGTACACCGCCCCGGACCAGGACCAGGCCCGGGGGTCCCCTTCGTCGCCGTAATCGGCCACCCGGGCGAGATCCACCGAGCCGATGAGGTCGGCGATGTCGGCGGTGCTGGGGTCGTGGGGGGCGTAGGTGCCCACCCCCACCCGGCGGGATTCGGACAGGAATACCCGCTCCACCGGCACGCGCATGAAATCCCCCTGGTATTCGTCCTCCACCAGGCTGCGCGCCCAGGGGCTGGGCTCGCCCTGGATCTCCACCCCGTAGGTGTCGCGGAACTGCCCGCGCAGGCTCCAGGGCACCAGGTTGAGCGGGTTTTCGTGCAGCGGCGAGCCCTGCAGGGCGTACAGGGCGCCGTCCTCGGTGTGGCTGTACTCTTCCAGACCGCGCTTGAGCAGGATCACCAGGCTGGATTTGCCCCCCGAGGGCGGGCCCAGCAGCAGGAGCAGACGCCGCCCCACCTCGGAGCCGGCGCTGGCGGCCTTGAAGTAATCGCTGATCCGGGCCAGCGGCCGCTCCATCCCGAACAGTTCCCGGGAAAACAGCCTGGGGGCGGACGCCGGGCTTTCGCCGGATTCCTTGCGCTGCATCCAGCAGAGCATGTCCCAGATGTACTGGTGACTGTTGCGGGCGACCTGGTGGGCCTGTCGCGGCACGATGTGCTCGAGAAACTCGCCGAAGCTCCCGCGCCACTGCCGGCCCCGGTGTTCGTCCTTGAAGCCTTGTAGAGCCTGAAGGAACCGGTCGTGCCCGCCCGCGCTGTCCATGCCTGCCATGGAACACCTCCTGATCCGGGTAAAGGATCGATGTGCCGGCTGCCATCGGAATGCGCCACGATGCAGCGAGACGCCGCTGTACCTGATCACATGCGGTTTGCCCGGCGACGGTACAACGGCGGGGGCTATAATCGCCGCCCATGAGTGATGCGCGATTGCATGTGCTGGGGGCAGGCAGTATCGGCCTGTTGATGGCGGCCGGGCTGGCTCGGGGTGCCGGGCTGGCGCCGCTGTTGATCCGCCGCACAGGCAGTGAGCCCGCCCGGCGGCGGGTCTATGAGCTGCGCGAAGGCGAATCCGTGGAAAGGGTCAGTCTGCCGCAGAGCGCGGCCGAGGCCCTGGCCGGGCCGGTGCGCCGGCTGCTGGTCTGCACCAAGGCGCAGGATGTGCTGCCGGCGCTGGAATCGCTGGGCGCGGCATTGGACCCGGCGGCGGTTATTCTGCTGCTGCACAACGGCATGGGCGTGCAGCAGGCGGTGGCCCGGCGCTGGCCCGGTTGTGCGGTGGCGGCGGGAACCACCACCGAAGGGGCCTACCGCCCGGCGCCGGATCGGTTGGTGCATGCCGGGCGCGGCCTGACTCGCTTGGGTCGGCTGCAGGGCGAGGGCGCCGATTGGGCGGCCTGGCTGAATGCGGCGGGTTTTCGCGCCGAGTGGGCCGAACCCATCGAATACCATCTGGCCGACAAGCTGCGGGTCAACGCCCTGATCAATCCGCTCACGGTGTTGCACGATTGCCGCAACGGCGAGTTGCTGGAGCGCCCTGCGGCGCTGGCGCGAATGCAGGTGCTGGGCGAGGAGGCGGACCGGGTGCTGGCGGCGGCCGGCTGGCAATATCCACGCCCGGCTTTCGAGGCGGCCTGCGCGGTGGCGCGCGCCACCGGGGCGAACTATTCCTCCATGCACCAGGACGCCCGGGCCGGGCGCACCCTGGAGATTGCTGCGATCAACGGCTACCTGCTGGCGCTTGCGCGCGCGCACCGCTTGCCGGCCCCCGCCCACGCGGCGTTAATGGGTGAGTTTTCGACCTCCTGACCCCATGCCCTCTGAGCAAGTCTGTGATTTGCGCTGATCTGGAGGCCACGGGGGCATGTCGACCATGAGCGCTGCCTTGTCCAGGGCCGTGGCGCCGGCTATCGATGGGCTGGCTCCGCGTGATGTGTACCACACTCTGCTCGCCCACGGCCCTGAGGCCGATGAACTGGCGGGGCGCTTTCTGTGCCGGCAATTGGCGCAGCTGCCGCCCCGGCGCACGGAATTGCCCCGCGCGCCGCGTCGCCTGTATCGCTGGAGCGTGCGCAACTGGCGGCGCACCGCCCGGGCCTATCGCCGCTATCTGGCCGAGCGGCAGCTGGGCGCGCCCCGGCGGCTCTTTGGCAGCCGCGCTCATGCCCTGTACTTTCTGCGCGGCGTGGCGCCCACCAAGCTGGTGGACGGCGCCTGGCTTTACGGCTGTCTGCATTGTCGGGCTGACGAGCGCTTTCGCGGCCTGATCCGCACCTACCTGGAGGAATTGGGCGAGGGGGAGCCGGCGCTGAACCACGTGCTGCTGTATCAGCGCCTGTTGCGGCAACTGGGCTGCGCGCCCGAGCGGCCGCTGTCCCAGGCGCACTATCTGCCCGGGGCGATCCAGCTCGCCTTCGCACGCCAGCCCCGGCGTTTCCTGCCCGAGCTGCTGGGCTACAACCTGGGCTACGAGCAATTGCCTCTGCATGTGCCCATCACCGCCTACGAGTTGCGCGAGTTGGGTCTGGATGCCCGCTACTTCATTCTGCATCTCACGGTCGATAACAGCGCCAGCGGTCATGGCCGCAAGGCGGTGGAAGCGGTGCGGGCGCTGCTGCCCGACAGCGCCGAGGCGCGAGCACGACTGGAGGCGGGGTTTCGCCTCAACGAACTCGGGGCAAGCACCCACAGCGTCGTTGCCGAGTTCGATTTGCAGGCCGAGTTGCTGGCGGCCCTGCGCGACAAGGCGGTTTTCGGGGTCGGCCTGCACTCCGACCACTGCCGCATTGCCGGCCTGAGCGTCAACCAATGGCTGGCGCGTCCCGAACGCCTGGCCGATTTCCTCCAGGCGCTGCAGCAGGAGGGTTGGGTGCGTCGCGGCCGCGACCCGGCGCACAGTCGTTTCTGGCGCCTGATCGAGGGGGAGCGCGCGGCCATGCAGGGCGTGTTCACCCCCTGGGAGCGGGCGCTGATCCATGACTGGATCGCCGATGGTCATGAAAGTGCCCGGTGGGCGGCGCCCGCCGGCGACTCCGCCCCGAGCCGCCGCGGGCAAGCTGACGCCGCACCCGCGGCCAGCGCCGAGGACATGGCGTCGCTGGTGGCGCTGATGCGCCCGGGCCGTCATCACAGCCCCGAAGGGCTGGCGGCTACCGCGGCATTCGCGCGGGAGTTCGGCACCTGATGCGCGCGGCGGCCAGGGAGCGGGCGATACGCGAGCCCCGGGCGCCGGCGCGGCTGCTGGCGCTGCTCAAGGAACTGCGCGCCCGGGGATACGCCCATACCACTGTCACGCCGGCCACCCACGCCCGCGTCAATGGGCGCAAGGGGCAGGCCTGGGCGCGGGATATCAACGGCGTGCTGGGCTGGAGCCGGCCCTTCAGCGGCGATGTGTTGCCCGGGCCGCTGCTGTCACGACTGCAGGCCGCCGATCTGCTGGAGCAAGTGCCCGGCGGCTGGCGGAGCCGGGTGCGGGTCTCCAGTCTGGATGGCGTGTGCTATCTGCACTCGGCCTGGCCCACGCAGGACCCGCGCGCCGTGTTCTTCGGGCCGGACAGTCACCGCTTTGCCCACTGGCTGAGCGAGTGGCTGGCGCACTGTCGGGTGCCGCCCGCCCGCGCAGTGGATATCGGTTGCGGGGCCGGGCCGGGGGCGGTGACGGTGGCGCGGCATTGCCCGCAAGCGGAGGTGTGGGGCGTGGACATCAACGACCGGGCGCTGGCTTACGCGGCGGCCAGCGCCGAAGCGGCCGGTCTGGACGGCATCCGCTGGCGCCATGGCGACCTGCTGCAGGGCCTGCCGGGAGAGTTCGATCTGATCGTCGCCAACCCGCCCTATCTGCTGGATGCGGCGCGGCGACAGTACCGTCATGGCGGCGGTGCGCGCGGTGAAGGCTTGTCGCTGCGCATACTCGAGTGCGCGCTGGAGCGGCTCGCCCCCGCTGGCACACTCTTGCTGTATACAGGGGCGGCAATGGTTCGCGGCGCCGACCCGTTCTTGGCGCGACTGCAGGCGCGCCTGGCGGGTGAGCCGGTGAGCTGGCGCTATCGGGAGCTGGACCCGGATGTGTTCGGCGAGGAGCTGGAACAGGCGCCCTATGCCGACGTCGAGCGCATCGCGGCGGTGGGGCTGCAGGTATGCCGACCCGGGCGCTGTGCCAGGGATGACCGTTTTACGGCCCCTCGGCGGCGGCTCAGAAGCCGTAGAACTCGCTCACCGCCTGGCGGTGTTTGCCCAACGACTCCATGGGCAGGGTGACGAAGATCCCCTGGCCGCTGGTGATCAGTTCCCCGTCCCGGTTGCGAATCTCGCCGCGGGTGTAGACCTTGCGCCCGTCCACCCGCTCGATCCAGCATTCCAGCCCCGCTTCATGTCCCAGGGGCATCAGGCTCTTGTAGTCGATGCTGATGTTGACCGTCACCACCGGGTAATGGTTGAACCAGCCCATCACCCCCATGGCCTCGTCGAGAATGGCGGCCAGGGCGCCGCCGTGGGCGAAGTCCGGCGGGCCGGCGGCCTCGGGGCCGAACCAGATATCGGCGAACAGCCGGCCGTCGTCCCGGCGCAGGAAATACTGCACGCGCAGCCGATTCGCATTGCTGGCGCCGCTGACGAAGGAGCTTCGATAGAAGTCCATGTCCACCTTCTCCAGCCCGGTTTGTTCGGCGTAGGTCATGCTGACTCTCCCGTGAATGACGCGCTGCCGCATACTGCCGTGAAGCTTGGTTTCTCGCAAGCGGGGCGGGAGAATGCAGCGAGCTTTCAACAGAGGCGGGACATGCAAAGCGGAAACCTGCTGGCGAATCTGCCGGCGCACCTGCCCGAGGAGCTCTTCGAGCCCCTGCTGCAGGGCGAGGGCCTGCGCATCGAGCGTATCGTCTCCACGGGTCAGGCCACGCCCGAGGGGCAGTGGTACGAGCAGGAAGACAATGAGTGGGTGCTGCTGCTGCAGGGCGCGGCCGGGGTGCTTTTCGATGGTGAACCCGCGCCCCGGGAGCTCGCCCCCGGGGATTGGCTGCGGATTCCCGCCGGCTGCCGGCATCGGGTGGCCTGGACCAGTGCCGAGCAGGCCAGCGTCTGGCTGGCGGTACATTACCGCTGAACCAGCACCGCCGGCGGTGGCAGGGCGGGCGGTGGGATCAGGCGCGGCTCAGCGTGCCCAGCACCTGCTCCATGGCTTCGTCCTCCACGCCCCGGTCTTCCAGGTCGCAGTTGTAGGTGACGAACAGGGCTACCGGCCCGGTGCGCAGATACCACTCCCGCCAGTGTTCGTCGTCTTCGGTGTAGCTGAAGGTGAAGCCGCTGAATTCGCCCAGTTCCACCGCCTCGGCGCGGGCGCCGGCGGCGAGGTGTTCGGCGGCGAATTCGCGCAAGTCCCCGTCGGTGACGTCCTGTTCCGCCACCAGGCCGCTGATCTGCAGCGCGCCTACGCCGTCCTCTTCGTAGATGATGGTGGAGTCCTCGTCCTCTTCCACCTCCCAGTGGGCGGGTAGATCGATTTTCCAGTCGTGGCCGTGCAATTCGGTCATGGGGCATCCCGGTGGTGAAGTGTTGCCCCGCAGCTTAGGCGAGGGGCGCGGAATTGGAAAGCGTCGCCCAAGGGGCGGGCTTGGCCGTGAATAGCCTCCGCCCGCCCAAAGTGTATCAATGTTGCATCGCCGCATTGTCCTACAGCGCCTGTCAGCGAGGACTGACGCGATACATCGTCTTCGTCCCGCAGGGGTATCGCCAACAGTGGCGTAGAGTGGATCTCGCTCCCGAAGGCCGGCGACGGCAGCTGCTGGCGCCGCCGGGAGGAGCGGCCACCGTCGCCGGGAAGGCGCAAGCGGACAGGGACGTTCGCGGTGGCCACCTTCATCGCTCGGGGCGCCGGAGTGACAGCCGGCGCCCCTTCAGGGCCAAGCCTTGTGGGTCCACCCTGTGCCGGCTGAATCAAACGGCGCGCCACTCTGGCATGCTGTAGGCTTCCGTCGATTCGAGTTGGAGCCCGCCTCTCTCATGCGCCCGCCTTGCTGTTCCACCATGACCTGCCATGTCTGAAGCCCATTACGTTCCTGCCGGCCCAGCCGAAGTCGAGCTGGAAGTGAAGAAAAGCCGTTTCATCGCCCGCGCCGAGGCGGTGGCGGATCGCGAGCAGGCGATGACCGTGCTGGCCGAGGCGCGGGCGCGCTACCCGGATGCCCGCCACCACTGCTGGGCCTATGTGCTGGGCGACCCGGCCAGCGCCCGCAGCGCGGCGATGAACGATGACGGCGAACCTGGGGGTACGGCCGGAAAGCCCATACTGAATGTCATACAGCACAAGCAGATTGGCGACGTGATGGTGGTGGTCAGCCGCTATTTCGGCGGCGTGAAGCTGGGCGCGGGCGGTCTGGTGCGTGCCTACTCGGGGGCCACCGAGGCGGTGCTTTCGGCCCTGAGCGTGCGCCGGCCCGTGCACCGGGATCTGTGGTGGCTGGAACTGGGTTTCGCGCAGGAGCAGGCCTGCCGGCATTGGGCCGCGGCGCATGGCGCGAGCGTGCAGGGCGTCGTTTACGGTAAAGGCGTCCGCCTGGGCCTGGAGGTGCCCCGCGCACAGGTTCAAGCCCTGGAAGCGTGGTGTGCCGCCCAGGGCGCGCGGCTCAGGCGGGCCGACTGAGGGCCGCGCCGGCCTGCTGAAAAATTCGCTCTCCCAACGCCGGAGGTGTCGAAGTGGACGGTGCAAGCGTGAAGCGTCTGGCTGTCTGTCTTTGCCTGCTGCTCGGCAGCGCCGCTGCCTCGGGTGCGGGTTTGGAGCTGGGCTTGCGCGGTGGCCAGGGGGGCGCGAACCTGGATTCCGGCACCGTCACCCGCCAGGAGGTATTTCTCCGCCGCCCGCTGGCACGGCGCTATGGCCTGGGGGGGCGCTGGCAGGCAAGGCCGTACTGGGCGCTGACCGCCGGCACGCTCAAGGCGGACGGGGATCACTCCGCGGCGCTGGGTGTTGGGGGCGGGGCGCGTTTCGCACCGCAAGGCGCGAGCCTGGGGCTGGATCTGGGCCTCTCCGCCTTCTGGCTGGAGGAGTACGAGCTCGATAGTTTCGAGCTCGGTGGCCATTGGCAATTTACCAGCCACCTGGGCGTCTACTGGCAGCCCCATCCCCGCTGGGGGCTGACCTATCGCGTGCAACACACCTCCAATGCGGGGCTCTACCGGCGCAACGAAGGCTTGAACATGCAGACGCTGGAGCTCTGGTACCGCTGGCCCTGAGCCACCCCATGGCATACTGGCGGCCATGAGTCGCCCCCGTTCCGACACCTTGCCCATCGATGAGATCCTGCCCCGGCTGCTGGCCGTTCTGGCCGAGCGGTCGGCCGCCGTGCTGCAGGTCCCGCCCGGCGCGGGGAAAACCACCCGGGTGCCCCTGGCGCTGCTCGATCAGCCCTGGCTGCGGGGCCGGCGCGTGCTCATGCTGGAGCCGCGACGGCTGGCCGCCCGGGCGGCGGCGCGGTTCATGGCCGCGCAGCTGGGCGAGCCGGTGGGGCACACGGTGGGTTATCGGATGCGCCTGGATACCCGGGTGAGCGAGGCCACCCGCATCGAGGTGGTCACCGAAGGCGTGCTCACCCGCCTGCTGCAGGACGACCCGGAGCTGGGGGCCTACGGCGCGGTGGTGTTCGATGAGTTCCATGAGCGCTCCTTGCAGGCGGATCTGGGGCTGGTGCTGGTGCGCGAGGCGCAGCAGGCACTGCGCGAGGAGCTGCGCATCCTGGTCATGTCCGCCACCCTGGACGCGGGGCCGGTCGCCCGGTTGCTGGACGATGCACCCCTGATCAGCAGTGCCGGTCGCAGCTACCCGGTGGAGGCGCGCTATCGACCCGGACGCGGTGATCCGGTGGCCCGCGTGGCGGCCGTGGTGCGAGAAGCCCTGGCCGCGCAGACGGGCTCGCTGCTGGTCTTCCTGCCCGGCGGCGGGGAGATACGCCGGGTGGTGAGGGCTCTTGCTGATGCGCTGCCTGCGGAGGCCTATCTGGCACCCCTCTACGGCGACCTGGACCAGGCGGCCCAGGATGCCGCGCTGGTGCCGGCGCCCCCGGGGCGGCGCAAGGTGGTGCTGGCCACTGCCATCGCCGAAACCAGCCTGACCATCGAGGGCGTGCGGGTGGTGGTGGATGCCGGTCTGGAGCGCCGGGCCGCCTTCGACCCGGTCAGCGGCATGACCCGCCTGTTGACCCGGCGGGTATCCCGTGCCGCGGCGGAGCAACGCCTGGGGCGGGCCGGTCGCTTGGAGCCCGGTGTCTGCTATCGCCTCTGGGCGGAAGAGGAGCAGGGCCGACTGGCGGCCTTCAGTGGCGCCGAGATCCTGGATGCCGATCTGAGCGGTCTGGCGCTGGAGCTGGCGCAATGGGGCGTGAGCGACCCCTCGGAATTGCGCTGGTTGGACCCGCCCCCGGCGCCCGCCTGGGAGGCGGCGACCGCGTTGTTGCGCGAACTCGGGGCGCTGGATGGGCAGGGGCGGATCAGCGCCCACGGCCGTGAGTTGCTGAGCCTGGGGCAGCCGCCGCGCCTGGGGCATATGCTGCTGCGCGGCCGTGGCTGGGGGTTGGGGCGCCTGGCGGCGGAAATGGCCGCCTTGCTGGGCGCGCGGGACCCGCTGGCGCGCCTAGGGCATGCCGATCTCGGCGCGCGGCTGCAGGCGCTGCGTCATGACCGCCGCGACGGTGCTCTGCGCCCGTTGCGCCGTCAGGCCGATGCCCTGGCCCGCAGTACGGGCCGCGGGCGCGACCTTGCCCCGATCCTTCCCGAGCCGCAGGCGATAGGCCTGCTGCTCGCTCAAGCCTACCCCGACCGCGTCGCGCTGCGCCGCCCCGGCCGTGTACCCCGCTACCAACTGGCCAATGGCCGTGGCGCGGTGCTCTCGGAAGACGACCCGCTGGCGCAGGAACCCTGTCTGGTGGCGGCGGCCCTGGACGGCAATCCCCGCGAGGCGCGCATTTTCCTGGCCGCGCCCCTGGCGCTGGAAACGGTGGCGGAGCATTTCGGCGATGTCATCGAGCGCCACGAGAGCATCGTCTGGGACGAGCGAGAGCAGGCGGTGAAGGCCCGGCGTCAGCGGCGCTACCGTGCGCTGGTGCTGGAGGATGCGCCGCTGTCCGCGCCGAACCCGGAGGCGGTGCTGGCCGCCCTGCTGCGGGGCGTTCGCGCCGCCGGGCTGCAGGCGCTGCCCTGGGATGAAGGCTGCCGGCAATGGCGCGCCCGTGTGGCGCTGCTGAGCACACTGGAGCCGGAGCACTGGCCGGCGATGGATGACCAGGTGTAGCGCGCCGCTCGTTTTGCGACGCCGCGACAGTGAATTTGCGACGCTGGCGCGGCCCCATTCTAACCCTCCTCGCAAAGTGCGTTTGAACACCGGCTAAACGTCGCTTCGCTGGCGCTTGCGGCCCGCCGCTCAGGCGGGCTCTTCCTCCCGGCCAGCGACCAGCACATCACCCGCCAACAGCCGCTGCCGCTCGGCGTCGGAAAACATGATGCGGACCTCTTGGTTGTCGCGTGGTCGGATGCCGGCGAGGCCCGATGCTGGGACCACCAAGGTGCCCACGTCGGTGGCGTTCGGGTACAGAGACGAGAACAACTTCGGGGGCGACCCGTTGAGGTAGAACATCAGGTTGTAGTAGACCGCGTCGTCGTACACGGAGCACTCGACTGCCCTATACCTCAGCTCGCGCCACGACGGCGGCCTGGCCCAGCCGCTGATAGCCTTGAGCAGACCGAGCGTGACGGCGCGGCTTTGCGGGCTGGCTGCGTAAACGAAGTTCAGGAGCCACGCGAGCCCTGTCGGCGTAAACTCGATGATCTGGCCGAAACCGTCTGTGTCGAGTTTTATCCCACGCTCCTGAAGCCGACCCAGGTCTCGCGTTCCTAGTAGTGCCATACGATCCTCCCCGCGGTGCTCTACATACTGGCGGGATCATTCAACCAGCTCGCCGGTGCAGAGGGAAGGGCGCTCGGCGGCGCGGCTCAGCTGCGGAGAAAGCAGCAGATCCTGCAGCGTAATCCGCCAGACATCCCCCGCCCGCAGCAGCGGGAAGCCTACCGCCTGGCAGTTCCACGCCGCCCATCGGATGATTGCAGGCGGATCATGCTGGCCGCAGAGAATCCAATGCAGCCAAGGTATTGTCGGCGGCGGCGGCCGCTTCGGCGTCAGAGCCGGCATTTTGCACATCCGCCTTCCCCTGCAAGCGCAGGGCGCGGACCTGGGCCAGAACCTGGCGCCATTGTGCGCCCGTGTCGATCACGTCCTGCGCGGCCGCGCGCGGCGTCATTCCCGATGCGTCGGCCCACGCCTGCACTTCATCGGGCACGGCGTCACCGGGCTCGCCGGCATCCTGCCAGCCCCGCGCGGCGGCCTCGGCTTCGCGATACTCCTGGTCGACCAAATCGCCAGGGGAAACGAACCGCAGGCGGGCGGCACCGGCGGCGAGGTCAATGGTGGCCTTCAGCTCGTCTCGGGTCTTCGGTTCCGGCCCCGGCGGGGCTACGAACTGCCCGTTATCGTAGATGTGCCGCTCGGTCACATCGCCTGGAGCGTCAACCCACACGAACGGGGCTGCGATTGGAAACTGCTCACCGTCTGGCACTATCTGCGCCACGCGGTCGCCGGCTATTAATGCTTTCATGCTGCGTGCTCTCCTACTCGTATTCGTAGACAATCACAACGCCGGGCGCGCCAACACCGCCCAGCACTGCGCCGCCGACAGACATGCCGCCGCTACCGCCGCCTCCGTACGATCCACCGGCAATGCCGTCAATTGACGATGCCTGAACCGGGCCGCCCGCGCCCAGCACCGTGTCGCCCCCCGTATTAATCGGCACGTAGTCACCTCCGATGACCGCGCCGCCGCCGCCGCTCCCCCCTCGCACATTAATATCGCCACCAACGCCGATACCGCCTGGCGTGCCCGGTGCGTAGTCGATCGCCGCGACGCCGCTTGTCACTCCGCCGTTGCCGCCGCTTGCGGAGCAATGCGAGCCGAAACTGCTGGCCCCACCGGCGTTGCCGTTAGCTCCCGCGCTGGACGTTCCGCCTGCCCCTACAGTGACTGTCTCGCTCGCCGCCAACGCCGCGCCGGCGATCAGTTTCCGAGAATAGCCACCGCCACCGCCGCCGGCGCCGCACCGGCCGCCGCCTCCGACCGCGCCGGCGCCGCCGCCGCCTGCGCCCTGCACTTCGACCTCGACGGCGCGGCACCACACGGGCTTAGACCAGGTGTCCGAAGCGGTGAACACGGACACGTTGCGCAGCCGGTAGCTGCTGCGCGGTTCGCTAGATTTCCAGTCGGAGTCCTGCGCGGTCAGCACGAACCGCTGCCCGGTGCCTAGCCCCAGACTCGGCGCGCCCTCGATCGTATCCGGCTCGGTGTCGTCCGGCTGGATGGTGGCTGCACTGGCGGCGGTGGAGTCAACGCGGGCAAGCTCAAACCGCAGGCCTGCATTGATCCCGGCCGGCGGCAGATTCAGCGTGACGTCGCCCGCGCTTGCATCTACCAACACCAGGCCAGCCTCGGCCAATGTCAGCGCTTTGGGGGAATCCGCGGCAGTCACTGTCGTAACCTTCCGCCCAGCGGCGCGGCTCATCGCCTCATGGAGCTGGGTCAGGTCCCCTTCGTCCGGCGTGATTCCGAACTGCTGAAGAACATGGACGATCTCCCGCTGAGGGTGTTCGATCGCCGGTGCCGGCGGAATGCTCCCCTCGGTACCGGTGGATGCGTCGCCGTTGACGTAGGGATCGTTCGCCGCGCCGCCAACAGGGGGTTGGTACTTCATTGGTCTTAGGCTCCTGTGTAGTCCACGAACACGGTCGTGTGCGCCGGCTTGCGGCGCTTGAATAGGCATTCCAGGTCGTCAGCCCGGTCGATCTTGAGCAGCGGGTCCGTGCCCAGCTCGCTCTCACCACAGCGGAAGTACGTGGTGCGGGGCTCACTGAGACGGGCTCGCCAGACGAACCGCATCTCCGCGGGGTTGAGCTGGTCGACGCCGCACTGGGATATCCCGCATACGAAGGGTGAGTACTCGACGATCTCGATGCCGTAGCCGAGCGCCGCGGCCAGGTCGATAAAGAACTGGCGGGACAACCCACCCTCATAGAGGAGCTTGGCCACGACGCTGCCGCGGCGCTCCTGGATGGTCTGGTCGTCGCCGCTGCAGGGGTCCGGCAGGCCGAGGACGCGCTCCCAGTCTGCGAGCAGTTCCAGGGTGTAGCGCGGATCGGACTCGCCGATGAGCGCGGCCGCGCGGTCGTATAGTCGGGCGTTCTCATCGGCCAGCGCCGCGAGAAGCCGGGTGAAGACCGCCTCCAGCTCACGCGGCAGGGCCTGCCCCGGGGGAAGAAGGGCCTGCAGCTCGGCCAGGCATTGGTCTGCAGTGCGGCTCATAGCGACTGCCAGGTGATGGTGCCCAGCACCGGGATCTCGCCGGTGCTGTGAGTGATATCCGCCGAGTGGGAGGTCAGATCATGATCCGCTTCGCCGGCGGCCACACTGATGGCCTCGCGCAGGTGGCTGATCTTGATCGTCACGCCGGGTTGCCCTTCGCGCCGGAGCATGTCGGCCAGCTCGGCCTCGGCGGCCTGCTGCACGGTCGTGGTGTTAGGCGAGAGCTTGATGGTGAGGTTCAGCGGCACGGCGATCGGCGCCACCACGTACAGGTCCTTCATCCCCACCGGCCGCAGCCCATCGAGGTGATCCTGGACGATCTGCACGTCGGCGGCCTGGGGAATGCCGTCCGAGCCGTTGTCATCCATCATGAACCGTACCGTGACGGTGCCGATGCCGGATTCGTTGGAGTAGCTCCACGCGCGTGTGACGCCGGCAACAGCCTTTGCCCACTTGACGTAATCGTGGGCGGCACCGCCCTGGGGCGGGACGCTCATGCGCTCGATGATGCGATCGCGCCAGTCGTCGATCGGCTCGATGTCGGCACCACCACCCAGGCCGTCGGCGCCCACCGTGGCCGTGCTATCGACCCCGGCGATGGCCGTCACCAGGGTCAGCTCGGCGCCGGCGCTCTGGTTGCCGTCCACGCCGGCCTCGGCGGCAGTCACCACCAGGCTGGCGGTGTCGCTACTGATGGTGGCCTCGGCATCCGTGGTGTAGAGCAACTCGCCCTGGCCCTGCAGCTCCGTGCCAGCCGGGATCACCGCGCCGTCGGTGCCGGTGAAGTCGACGTTGCCGGTGGCGGCGGCCGCGGCCTTGCGGGGTTCCTCATAGAAGTCACCGAAACGGGTCAGTTGGTCGGCGTCGCAGGTATCCGGAAAGAGCTGCTTGGCGTTCCACGCCAGATGCCCGTGCAGGCTGTGCGCGGCACCGGCGTTGACGTAGGCCAGCACCTCCAGAAGGTTGCGGCGCAGCCACGGGTTGGCGTCGGGCAGGCGCGACTGCATGTCGGCCCGGTGGCGTTCGATCAGTTGCTGGATGGTCGGACGAGCGAAGGGCATCAGATGTTCTCCCAGGCGTAGCTGTAGCGGCCGGTGAAGTCGGTGCCGCGGGGGCGGTAGATGCGCACCTGCAGGCCGAGCACGCCGCGGCGAACCACTTCGGCCTCCACCTCAACGCGGGTGGCCACACTGTCCTCCAGGAGCCACTGCAGGGCTTCCTCGGCGTACTCCCGGGCGCGGTTCACCACGCTTTGCAGCTGCTTCTCGCGGGCCAGCAGCCACAGGCGGCTGCCGATCCTGTCGCCGGCGGCCTGGGCATAGGCATCGGCCCACCAGCCGCGGCGGTCGGCTTGGTCGCCGGGCAGCTCGTCGTCCGGCTCGGCGCGGCGGTCGGTGAACAGGGACAAGATCACGGCAGTCTGCAGCCCGGCATCGGTCTCCAGGCTGCCGCCCTCAAGGGCCAGGTCCGCGGCGTCGTCCTGCCAGTTCAGCATCAGGTCGCTCATGCATCCCCCATCTTCTGGTTCGGTGTGCTGGTCGGGCCGCCGTTATCGTTCTCGGGGTGCGTGTGGCTGTCGTAGACCTGGCGCATGCCGGCCATCGAGCGGCTGTTGCTGCCGACGTTGTCGGTGATATCACCCTCGGCCTCGATGCGCCCGGTGCAGTGCGTGAGCGGCGTATCCAGCACCACCTTGGTAGAGGCGTGGACCTGGACCAGGGGAGCCGTCACGTCCACCTCCGCGCCCGCCACGACCTCCACCAGCCGGCCGCGCTTGAAGTGCAGGTAATCACCCTCGGAGGTGTACAGCGCCACTTCACCCGCGGCGAGGTTCTTCTTGCGGTACCGGCCGTCCTCGGAGACCAGCACGATGGCGTGGGAGCGGTCGCCGCCGACGCAGAAGAAGAACTGCTCCGCGCCGGGATGGGCGTGGGCGGTGAAGCCGTAGGGCTGGACGTGCTGGACGCGGTCCAGGATCTCGCCGGACAGCCCCCGGATCTGAACCTCCTGGACCTTGCGGCCATCGTCGGTGGTCAGCAGCACACCGCGGCCGGTCATGTTCCGCAGCCGCTTGGCCAGCGGCCGCATCAGCTTGCTGAACAGGCGTACCAGGTCGGTCAAAACGACACCTCCTCGGGCTCGGGCTCGGCCTGCAGGTCGAAGGCCGCCGGCGGCGCCAGGCTCAGCTCGGTGCGGGTGCCTTCGCGATCGCTCTGCATGAAACCCACCCCGACGATCAGCCAGGTGGTGTCCAGGCCCAGCATGGGCGAGCGGATCTCGGCCAGGGTGTTGGGCTGCCACAACTCGCCGCCGGCTGACCAGTCGCGCACGGTCACCGTCACCCGGGTGGAACGGGCGATGGCCAGATCCCGCTCGAAGCGAGCCCGCCGGCCCGCGGAGGCGGTGTTCACCCGATCCTCGGCGCGTACCAGCGTCGGGCGGTAGCGCCCGATGGCCGAGTCCACCGCCTCGCCCAAGGCGTGGGCGGCCTGCTCGGGGCTGACGAAGTCGCCGCCCTTGTCCTGGCCCTTGACGATGTAGCGGCTGTAACGGTCCCGCCAGCTGTACTGCGCCCGCGCACTGATGAGGTTCTCGCCCTCGATGAGGGCCGCCGGCGCCCGGCCGGTACCGGTGCGGGTGATGACCAGATCGCCCTGGGCGTCGGAGGTGAGCAGCACCGCACGCATGCGCGCCAGGCGGTCGAGGAAGTCGAAGGCCGTCTCGCCCTCATCGATCTTGGCGGCCTCGTTGCCGAAGGCCTCGCCGATGTCGGCTGCCTTGCGCACATTGAGACCGAAGGGGGCGCAGATATCGCGCGCCACCCGCATCAAATCGGCGTTCACCCACTGGCCGCTGGCGTGGATGGCCGCGCAGTCCACCAGGTCCGCCGTGCGGCCGCGGCCGCGCACCGACAGCCGACGACCGTCCGGGCCGAACTCAGGCGCCACATCGTCCACATAGCCGGTGATCACCCGCTCGCCGTCCACTTCCACGGTGCAGGCCTCGCCGTTGCGGATCGGCCGGCGCACGTCCTGGCCGGCCCAGCGGTCGGTCACCTGTAGCTCGAAGGTGCCGGCGAGCTGCTCGATGGAGCGGGCCACCCGCACCGTGGTCCAGCCGCCGTACACTTGGCCGCCGACGAAAAGCCGTACGTCAGGCATCGCTCAACACCTCGATGGTCTGCCCACCGGGCACGAAGCCAGGATGGCTGAGGCGATTGCGCTCCACGATCTCCTCTGCCCGGCGGGCATCACCGAGGACGCGGTGAGCCAGCACCAAGGCCGGCAGGGTGGCCTGTGGGGTGACGTGGTTGACGCGGGCAAGCTGCGCGCCGCGCCGGGTCAGGTCCTGAACCGTGGCGGCCCGCAGGTCCACCAGGGCCACGTAAGTGTCGTCGTTGGCCGTGAAGGCCTGGTCATCGAGTTGCTCGGCCAGCTGCTCCTGCATGGCCAGCGCCTCATCCGCTGTCTCCCACTCCACCGTCGCAGCGGTGCGAGCCGCCTCGATGACGGCTGTGCGGCGCACCAGATTGTGGAGGGCCGTCTGGTTGTCGGCCTGTTGCCGGCGGTTGGCGGTGGTGGCCGGCACCGCAGCGTCATCGCCGCCGGCGCCGAACAGCTTGCGGTACACGCCCAGGGCGGCCAGCGGGTTGTCCGCTAGGCCGGCCACATCACTGATCAGGCCGGTGACGCGCTCGGCCAGGGCCGCCGGCGTGCGGATCAACTGCGCCAGCTCATTGCTTGCCTGTTGCAGATCCCGCGTCCAGCCCACCAGCTGGTCCGGCACGCTCGGAATCCGGGAGGTCAGCCCGCTCAGGGTGTCGAGCAGGCCGGCGCCGGTGCTCTCGGCGGCATCGGCCACCCACTGGGGCCGGCCGGCGGTGCTGAAGGCGCCGGCAAACTCGTCGCGCACGGCCGCGCCTGCACCATCGGCCCGCTGGCCGACCAGTGAAGGGGTGTGCACACGGGCGTGGGGCTCGCGCTCCTCGCCGGCCTCCACGAAGGTGATGGAGAAACGGGCCATGCCGCCTTCACGGGTGGTCTGACGCACCCGGCCGCGGTCCTGTACCGCCACCCGAACGGTGCCGTAGTAGGGATGAACCAGCAGGCCGGGCCCGGGCTGCTCCAGGGCCTCGATCAGCGCATCCCGGGCGGCCATGTAGTCCGCGCCCAGCACATAGCACTCCACGCGGTACTCCCGGTGGGCGCGTCCCATGTCCTCGGCGAAGGGGACATCGCGGTTGGGGTAGCTGTGCAGCGCCGTGCGCCGGCCAAAGCCTTCCTCGCTGGCGTCGATCAGAAACGCCGCGCCGCGGAACTTCCCCTGTCGCAGTTGCTCACGCCAGCTCACAGGCTCGCCCCCATCAGCCCGGCGTCCACGTCCAGCTCCATGCCGCCCTCGGCGCGGGCCGCCCCGACCCGCGGCCGGCCCTGGTCATCGAACTCGATGCGCAGCACACCGCCCACATTGGCGTTGACCTGGCCGGCGCTGCGCACCGGCGAGTTGCCGCCCGCGCGCAGCGGCTCGCCCAGCGGCATGGCACCGCCGCCACCTTGCAGCCCGAGCTTGTCCTTGACCCAGTCGGGCATCCAATCAATGAGCGCGCGGATCTTGCCGGTCAGCCACTGGCGCACGGCGAGGAAGCGCTCGCTGATGCCGTTGCCGAAGCTGCCGATCAGCTTCTTGCCGGCGGTGGACAGGTCATAACCCATCACCGCTTTGAACAGGGCATTAAGCGGCTTCATGATCAGGTTGACCGGGCTGAAGGCCAGCAGGATCTTGCTCAGCCCCACCAGAATGCCGTCCTTGAACAGCCCCTTCACCCGATCCAGGCCGGACTGCAAAGCACCCGTGATCGCCCCCCAGATCCCGCTGAAAAACCCCTTGATACGCTCCAGCGCGAAGTAGACCGTGCCGCCGATCGCATCCCACAGCCGGCTGAACCAGGCCGAGATCGGCTCCCAGTGCTTGACGATCAGATACACCGCCGCGGCAATGGCCGCCACGGCGGCGATGATCCAGCCCACGGGGGTGGCCAGCAGCGCCAGGCCAAAGCCCTTGGTGGCGATAGCCGCGCCGATGAAGCCTTTGCCCAGCGTGAACATGGCCACCACCAGACTGCCCACGGAGGCGATGAGTTTGGCGCCAATCAGCGCAGCGACAATGCCGAGCGCCACTCTCCACCCGCCGACCAGGTCCACCAGCCAGCTGATCGCCGCGCCCACCGCCTTGAGCTTTTCCCAGAACGACTTGATGCCGTTGATCAGCCGCTGGGTGATCACCTCCCGATTGGCGGCGATCAGCTCCGCGGTCTGGGTGAGCCAGCGGGTCATCGCGGGCATGATCTTGGTCACCACCGCATCGCGCACCCCGCCCAGTGCGGCCATGAACTTGCTCATGGCGTCGGTGTAGTCCTCGGAGCGCTCCGCGCCTTCCTCGCTCAGCTGCCCCAGCCGACGCTTCTCGGCCATCATCTCGCGCATGGCCGCGCTGCCCTCGCCGAGCATGTTGACCATGTTCACGCCTTCGGAATCGAACAGCTTGAAGGCCAGGCGCACCCGCAGGGCCGGGTCCTCGATCTCGGCCATACGGTCAGACACGTCCTGGAGCAGCTTGCCGGAGGGGCGCATCTTGCCGTTGGCGTCCTGCAGATCGATGCCCAGATAGCGCAAGGCGTCGCGCGCCTCACCGGTGCCGGCGGCGGCCTCGGCCGCCCGGCGGGTGAAGCGCTGCAGGGCCATGTCAAAGGTCTGTTGGGCGACACCCGAACGCTCGGCGGCGTAGCGGTACTGTTGCAGCTCCTCCACGCCCAGGCCGAGCTTGCGGGCGGTCTTGGCGATGTTGTCGCCGGCCCTTGCCACATGGTTGGTCATGCCGAACAGGGCAGCGCCGGCGGCGCCGGCGGCGGCCCCGACGATACCGATGCGCCGGGCCAGCCGCCCGGCCTCGCTGCGCACGACCTGGAAGCGCTCACCGACCCGGCGGACGTCGCGCCCCAAACGAGCAAAGCCGGAGCGCTCGGCGAACTGGCGGACGGTGGCACGGATACGGCGGACCGGCTTGGTGATCCGATCCACCAGCTCCATGATGACCGCTGCGCGCATTTCCGCCATGTGCTACCCCAGTTGCTTGCTCTGTTCCTTGTTGATGCGCTGCGCCTGGCGGTGCCAGAACAGCAGCTCATCAAAGTCCAGCCCCCAGATCTCCGAGGGCTGGAAGCCGAAGACGTAGGCGATGTCGCCTATGACGTCTTCCCAGTCCGCCGGCGCCGCTTGAAAAAACCTTCAAGCCAGGCGGTCATGCCCTCGATGTCCTCGACCTCCAGCTCGTCGATAGTGCTGGGAGGCACGTCCGCCAGCTCGGCCATCATTTCGTACATGGCCTCCACCTCGTTGGCGTACTCCCCGAGCAGCTTGAGCTGCTTGGCCTTGGGCTTGCGCAGGGTCAGCTCGGTGATCTGCTTGCCGTGGGCGTCCACCGGCTCGGTCAGGGTGAAGGTCTTTTGCTTTTCCTTAGCCATCAATTAGCCCTCTCGTGGCGCATGGCGGCGAATTTCAGCGGCACCTCGCCCTCGCCGTCGTTCAGCTCCGGGGTGTCGGTCAGCCAGGCGTTGTGCAGCACCCAGCGCTGGCCGGTGTCGGCCTCGAAGGTGAGCGTCACATCGGAGCTTGCGGCGATGGCCTCCAGGTCGGTCTGGCTGGTGTGGGAGATGGTGCATTCCACCTCCGGGGCCACCGTCTCCTCGGCATAGCCGTGGACCTCGTGGCCGACGATGGTGTTGCGGTTGTGCCCCCCGAGCTTGAGCTTGGCCCCTTTCTTGGTGCGCAGCTGCTTGCCGTCGATCTTGATGAATACGCGGCCGGTAACCTGCATGGTCGGTGTCTCCTCTTACAGCCGGAACTGCGTCTGCTCGGCGTAGATGCGGAACTGGTTGACCAGGTCCGGGTGGCTCTGAACGTTGATCCGGTTCGGGTCCGAGCCGCCGGCGTCGATATCCCGCTCCACGATCAGGTCCTCCTT
This sequence comes from Alkalilimnicola sp. S0819, assembly GCF_009295635.1. NCBI lineage: Bacteria > Pseudomonadati > Pseudomonadota > Gammaproteobacteria > Chromatiales > Ectothiorhodospiraceae > Alkalilimnicola > Alkalilimnicola sp. S0819. The sequence continues at coordinate 43,424 of NZ_WHIW01000005.1, forward strand.
GTACTGCTCGATGTTCTCCACCAGGCCCCGGGTCTCCAGCTCGCGCATCAGCGAGATCAGCTCATCGCGGATGTCGTTCGGGGTGACCAGCGCCTGGCCCTCGCCGGCGCGGGTACCGTTGGAGGCCAGCTTGTGGCGCGGGTACTTCTGGGTGATCCGAGCCCGGGTGGCGTAGCGGATGTAGGACAGCGTCGCCGGCGTGTTCACGTCCAGATACGACGGGTCCTCCACCCCAAAGGCGTTGGTCTGGTAGGTGGTCAGCTGCCGCTCGATGAGCACCTGGCCGCCGGCGTCCACCATGTAGGTGCTGATGCCGTCATACAGGTGCAGGTTGCGCTCCTCCATCGTCCAGCGATCCTCCACCGCCGGCGGCTTCAGCCCCACCAGCGGCAGGGTCTGCAGCGGCCGGGCCGGGTCGATGGCGATGCTCGCCGCCGCGGTGAACGCATCCACCGTGGCCCAGAGGTAGGGCGGTTCGGGCACCTTGTTTGTGCCCATCACCGAGACGTGCTTGCCGTTGCGGCCATCGCCGAAGGTGCCGGTATCGCTGTGGGTGCCGCGGTGGGCGGCGTAGGCAATGCCGTCGATCTGCCGCGTCGGTCCCCAGCGATCCGCCAGCTCGATCTCCAGTGCGGCCAGGTTGGCCGCGTCGGTGTAGGGCATGACGATGGTGTGGTACCACTCATCGCCCAGGGCGGTGATGGCGGTGGCCACGTCCGGGTTGCCACTGCCGTTGGCCATCGCGGTGATGGTCGCGCCCACGCCGGCCGGCAGCGACTCGCCGGTGTAGTAGCTGTGGCGAATGTCGATGTCGTTGCCGGTCTCGCCCTTCCAGCGGGCGGTCAGGTCCACCTCGCTGGCGGTGGTGCCGTTGACGGCGGCGGTGGCCGGCGCGGTGTCCTCGGCGTTGATGGCGGCCACTAGGGCGCTGGCCATCGCATCGGCGGTATCCCCCGAGCTGACTCCCACCTTCACCCGCTTGCCGCCGATGTACCAGTACATGGTCCCGCTCTGGGTGGCCGGGCCGCTGAAGGCGATCTTGCCGGTGGCTGCCGCCCCCGCGCCATCCTCGTCCAGGGCGATCGCCCAGGTCTCGGTGTAGCGGTTGGCCTGCTTCCCATAGCGGAACATCTCGGCGAGCATCGAGCCGCGGCCGAAGTACTGCTCCGCCTGGTCATAGGAGGTGATACGCACGGGCACGCCCTCGGCCACGGTGCCGGTGGCCAGGCGCTGGCCCAGCACCAGGATCTTGTGGGAGATCGCCGGGGTGCCGGAGACGGCCTGGGAGTTGTCGAACTCGATGTAGACCAGCGGTACACGCAGGTTCGACGGGATCTGGTTGAAGGACACGGCCATCGGTTACTCCTTCGCCTGCTTGGGCTTTTTCGGGGCGGTGAGGTCGATCACGTCGCCGTCGCGCAGCCGGCGCAGCCAATAGCTGCTGGCGGGCTTGTGCTCGCCCTTGGCCGCGAGCGGCTGGGCGGTGATCGGGTCGCGGACCTGGCGGCCCGGGGCTGGCTTGATGTGCAGCTTCTTGTCCACGGCTTACTCCTGGGCAAGGGTGATGGTGTCGCTGGCGTCGGCCGTGCCGTCGGCCGGCGCCAGGTCGTAGTCCTGGTGATGGGTGATGAAGTCGGCGAGCGTCGCCGAGTCCACTTCGGGTGCGAGGTCCACGGCCTGCTGCCACGCCACGCCCCAAAGCGCTACACCCTGTTTGTCGAGCGCGGCGGAGTACAGGTTGTCGGCTTCCAGGCGCTGTGGGCGGTGTGCCCAATCGAGCCCCCAGGTGTTGTTGGCCACCACCTGGAGCAGGGCCTCCACCAGCGCCAGGCCGGCGGCATCGCGAGGCCTGCCTCGTGCATCCCGCGTGACCACGAAGGCCGCGCAGGTCAGCGTCGGGGTAATCTCGTTCTCGGCGGCTAATGCTGGAATTCGACGCACCGCGACCAACACTGCAGGAGCGCGCAAGGCGTAGCGGCGCAGCTCCTTCTCATCGAAGCGCCCGCCGTGGGCCTCGCAGCTTTTCAGCTCGGTGAGCGCCTGACTGATGCCGGCGACCACCGCGTCACGGAAGCTCAGTAGCCTCACAGCCCGCCCTCCTGAGTTCGGAGCCAGTCATCGACAACCGCGTCGAGGTCCTCTTCGTTGGCGCTGGAGATGCCAAGATACGCACGCTCGGGGATATTGCTGCCCACGCCTGCGCCGCCAAACTGATGGATAGCGGCATAGACCAGGTTCGAGCCCCATTCGACGCGGCCGCCCGAGACTCGTGACTGGATGGAGTCGAGCAAATCACCTTCGCCCAGCAGGAGGCTGTGGCCGCCGTGGCGAGTGCCGGCGTAGCGGGCTGACCAATCCGGCCAGGCAGCGCCGTCGGGCCCGCGCTTCTCCTCCTGGATGCGGCGCCGGGTTTGCGACTCGCCTTCCGCCCCCAAGCCTTCCAGCAGTCCCTCGCGATCCAGATCGCCCAGTTTCTCCAGGCGTTTATCCAGTGATCGAAGTTGGTTTAAATCGAATTTCAGCGCCGTGCCCGCCATCAGAAAACCCGCCCTCGACCGCGGCCGTAGCGGCGCTCAGGTCCGGTTACGGTGGCGATTCCGTTGCTGCTCGCCGGCGGCACGGGTAGCCCGAGGCTGACTCCACCGCGGGCGATACGTGACAACAGGGCGGTGGCGTCCTCGTAGCGCTGGCGGCGTTCATCAGTGCCGGCGTCGGCTGCTGGGCTGAGCCGATACACCGCGATATCCACTGTCAGGCGGGTGAGCACCGCCGGCGTGCTTGCCAGCGGTAGTGCGTAGCGAGCGGCGAGATAGGTGTCCACCTCGGCGGTTGCATCCGCCAAGGCCCGATCAACGACGCCCGCGTCGGCCTGACCGTCACCGTCGCGATCGGCGGCCAGGACCAGGGCCTCCTCGCCGTAGCGGTCGATGATGTCCTGCTCGGTGGCGTACATGGCGCCTTACTCCGTCTCGCCCTCGGTCACCACCAGGCGGGGCTCGCTCTTCAGGGCGGCGACCTGGTCGTCGCTGAGATCCTTCACCGCGAGCACGCTCTCGTGGCGGCCGAAGCGGATGCCGGCACGGCGGAAGCTGCCGCCGGGGGCGCGGACCCGTAGCACCGCCTGGCGCTTGTTGGTTGTGGGCTTGGTGTCGGTAGCCGGCTTCTTGTTGCTGTCGGCCGGGGTCTGCTTGGCTTTCGGGTTCTGCTTGGTCTCGGCCACGGTTGCCTCCGGGGATGGGAATGGGCTCAGGGGATCGCGGGGCCGCAGCCCCGCGCCGGGTCAGACTCAGGCGGTGCCGGTGCTGCCGTAGGCCAGCTGCCAGAAGCCGTAGCCGCCGGCCGCTCGGGCCTCGGCGCCGAAGCGGTACTTCTTGCGCATGAACACGTTGTCCGAGTCCATCTCGGTCTGCTGGACGAAGTCCGGCGCCTTGCGCTGCTGGTAGATGAAGGGCTTGACCGGCTTGCTGGTATCCAGCAGGAACCAGGCGGTGTCGGATTCGAGCCGCGCATCCACGACGATCTCGGCGGTGCCCTTGTAGGGGTTGGGCTTGCCGTCCTCGAGGCGGTCGTTGGTCACCAGGGCCCGGGCGGTGTCCTCCAGCGCCGGCGGCACCAGCAGGACGTTCGGGATGATGTTCAGGGGCCGGCCCTCGTCGTCCTTGAACTTGCGCATGGCGGTGCGGGCCGCACCGTAGCTGCCCTGGGCGGCGGCCAACGTGGCGATGGACAAGGCGGTGGTGCCCTTGTTGGAGACACTCGCGCCGGCCACCTCGTGGTCGGTGTCGAAGAAGGGCTGGCCGTCGTAGCACAGATTGCTGAAGCCCGAGTTGACCAGGTCGAACACGATCTCGTCGGGCAGCTGCTTGGCCGAGTAGGCCGCCATCTGCGCCTGCGGGGCGTAGATGCCCAGCTGGTCGTCCTCGATGTGGTTGCGGTCCACCTCGACGGTGGCCTCCCAGTCGTCGTTGACGATGGTGTACTTGAACGCCGCCAGCGCTTTCACGGCCTTGTCGCCGATCCACTTGCGCATGCGCGGGAAGCTGGACAGCCAGGCGTAATCGTTCTGGCTGGAGCCCGAGGGCACCAGCATGGCGATCTTCTGCCACTGGCTGGGGGCCTCGCTGAAGGCCTTGTTGAAGGTGGTCTTCAGGTTGACGAAGATCGCGTGCAGGGTGGTCTTGTTGATCAGCATGGTTGTGTTCTCTCCTTACTCGACCCAGACGCCGTCGTCGTCGACGCCGATGACCACGCCGGCCTCGGAACGGGTGCCGGTGCCATCGGTGCCGGCCACCGTCTCGTCGTCGACGATGTAGCAGCGCTTGCCCAGCAGGCTCTGGCCGACGGGGTCGCTGTCCGAATTGCTGAAGCGGAAGGCCTGCCGGCGGCGCACCAGGACCTGCTCGTCGCCATCGGCGCCGGCGCTGTTGTCGACGTGCTCCTCGGCGCGGCCCAGGTAGGTGAGCCCGGTGGCGGTGCTGCCGGGGGCGACGTAGCCGGTGGCGTTGGCCACGACCAGGGCGCCGGCGAAGACCTCGGCGCCGGCGGCCAGCGCCATCGAGACCAGCTCGCCGTTCATATAGGGGGTGTGTCGGTCAGCGGTGAGCGGCATGATCAGTTACCTCCTGCCTGGGAATATTCACGGATGTCGTCGGCGGAGTTGCCGAACATGGCCGCGACCTGGGAGGTCTCGCTGTTGAGCGCCTTCTCCTGATCGGGCTGCTTGCCGTCCAGGCCGGAGTCGGCGGCGACCACCGGGGCGGCCGCGACGTACTGCTTGAACGCATCCAGCCCGCCGTCCTGGCGACAGGCGGCCTTGTGGTACTCGGCGGTGGCGGGGGTGATCTTGCCGGCCTCCAGGGCTTGGTTGATCGCGGTCTCGATCTCGCGCTCCTGCGCCTGCTGCAGGTGCTGCTGCAGCTGCTGCTCGGCGTTGGTGGCGCGGCTCAGTGCGGCGTCGTGGTCGGCGCGCGGGACGAATTTCTCCAGGGGCGGCTGCTCGGCCTGGTTGCGGGCGGTCTGCAGGCTTCCCTGCATCGAGTTGATGGCCGATACGGCGTCGCTCTCGGTGGCGTCGTCGGCCAGGCGCAGGGCCTTGCGGATTGCTTCGGGCAACACCATCGTGGCGGCCTCCTTCTGCGGGTGGGAAAGATCGTTCAGCCCCTGGTTAAGGGCCGTTAAAAAGAGGTTCGGCCGGTTGGTCAGGCCGGCGGAGCTCAGCGTGGCGATGCGCCGGGTGGCCGGCTCGAACAGGAAAACGGGGGAGAGGTAACGGTAGTGCTTGCGCTCGATCTGGTTGCGCGCGGCCTCGGTCCACTCGACGCGGCCCCAGAGCGCGTCGCCGTCGCGCAGCTCCAGCTCCTCGATCCAGCCGGCCGCGGGGGCGGGCTCGCCCTTGGGGGCCTTGTGCTCGCTGGCGTGCTCCCAGTCGATGGGCAGCGCCGCGCCGCTGGCGTTGAAGGTGGCGACCAGGCGCTCCGGCTGATCCTTGACCCAGCGCCGGCCGTCGCGACCGACGACGTCGCGCCCGGCGGGAATCAGCTCGACCCACTCCGGCGCGCCGCCGTCGGTGGGCAGCTCGGCGTTGAGGGCGATGCGGCCGGCGGTGGCGTCGGCCTGGTTAAGCGCGGTGAGGAGTGTGTGATCCATGCCGCCAAGATAGGCGGCGGTGGGTCAGGGGAGGAGGCTGAAAGGGTTCAGTGGGAAGGCGGCCCGTCGTCTCGCGACGGCACACCCTGGATTACCTTGGGAGCCTGAGGCTGGGTTGCCAGCCGGCTCTTTCGGAGACGCTCGAGCTGCTCCTTACGCTGCTCTCTCTCTCGCCGGCGAACACCCAGGTCGATCCGCGCCTCGTCAATGCTGGCGCGCCACTTGGACCAGACGAAGAATACCCATAGCACAAAGGCGGCGCTCCCGATCGGCGTCGCCGCCAACAAGTGCTTAAGCCAAGTCGGCAGTATAGCCACTAAGACTGGCACAAAGAACGCCGTCAGGCCTAGCGCCAGTGAAACCGCGAGCAGCGCATCAAGGCGCTTTTGGATTCGCTCGGCTGCGCGTAGGCGCTTCTGGACGAAGCGCCAATCATCGCCCTCTACAGCGAGCTCAAACAGCCCTTGAAGGCGCTGCCTCAACACGCCGACCAGGGCCGCGAGCACGCCAAACCATAACGGTCCGCCCCATCTCGCCTGGTTGGCGAGCAAGCCGAGCAGCTCCTGCGGCAAGAGGTAGGCCGCGAGCGCACTGGGCAGGAGGAAACAGCCGGCGGCGGCGAGCCAGAAGCCCATCTATGTTATGACTCCATTTTCCAGACAGTCCATCAGCCAGTCCTGCATGCGGTGAAAGACGTCTTCGGCGTCCGGCACATTGTTCCAATGAACGATGCCTACGGATTTCGAAAGGCGCAGCTCATCGCCTTTGACCTTCCCCATGCGGTATGTCTCGATCTCCACGTCGTCCGGGTACTGGTGGCGAAGCGCGGTACTGACAGCCTCCATCGCGCGTTGCGCTGGGTCTTGGTCATCGTCGCTGGCTCGGCCGACACGGCGTATGTTGACCTCGACGACCAGATCCTCTGCATCGGCAAACTGACCAAGCTTGAGTGCCTCAAGCTCCTTGCTGCCGAACAAACTTTCCAGCCATTGCCGGCCCCGCCCCGCAACCACAGACCGGACGGGTTGAGAGCTTCGGTTCTCTCCGCCAGCGGATCTGGGGGTGGACGCTTCAAATACCGGAGCGCCCACGCAGACCGATTTGGCTTGCTTGAGCGCTTTTGTTCCTTTCGCCGACAGCCCCTGCTTGATCACGATACGCTCATGTGGCTCGAGCAGCTGAGCCTCTTCGTCGATCAGCCAGCGGAGATGGTTCTCCAGTTCCCGCCCGGTCAACGAGGTGGTCTGCAATAGCACCAGATGGTTCCCGCTGGCGCCGAAGTACAGGGTCGCCTCCAGGAATTCCCGGGGCCTTCCGTCCTGGGTCTTGGATGCCGCCATCTGCTCGATCTCGAGTTCCTCCTGGTCCTCCGCCAGTGTCAGAACTTCCCGATTTCGTCCGGTCTCGTAGAGCACGAGAGTCCCAAAGACCATTCCTTCGGCACGCCGCTTGGTGTTGATGAAGCGATGCAGCTGAGCGTCGGGGTCATCCCCCAGCTTCTCCCATCGATCGGCCACCGTGCGATGCGTGTCAAAAAGAACCTGCCGCAGCAGCTCTTCAATTGTCCGCCCCTCGCCGAGGTCACTGATATACCGATACTGGAACCGTTTTGCTTTTTTGCTCTTTGCCATCGGCTTCCCGCCCTCACCAATAATCGAATGAGGACTGGATCACACCGTGATCAACGTTGCAAACCGTCGCGGCGATCGCTGTACGCGTCGGGCAATGGGCGTGATGGCGTTTAAATCCCGCTCAAAGCGTTTAAAAGGTTCGCGCCCGAGCGCCGGTGTCGCAACGAGACAAAGAGCGCTTACAGCGCCTCTGGCTCGGCCTGGGGTTTTGTCGCCTCCGGGCCTATACTGGGTGTGGGACGCGGGTGACACGGTGCAAGTCTGCCTGCCGTAGCACGCACCTTCGGGTGCGGAGCGCCATGTGGGGTTCTGGCAGGCCCCACCCCGCGGCCTACTCTTCTTCCCAGTCGCGCACCAGTTCGCCTCGGCGCTGGTCGCGCCGCATCTCCCGCTCGTTGGTCCGGTAGTAGCTCTGCAGGTACAGGCTCTCGCCGTCGCGCGTGCTCTTGAACACCGCCTTGTAGAGCCGCCCCTCGATGAAGAAGAACGACAGCTGCCGCTCGCCCAGGGCGATGACCCGACCGGCGCGCACGCCCCGGGGAAGGCTGCGGTAGTCGTCGGTCGTCAGATCAGGGTGGCGCTCACGCTGCTTGGCCAGGGTCTCGGCGGAGAGCAGCGCCGTCTGCCGGCGGCCTTCGATGCGCTCCACCAGCTCGCGGGGCAGTACGGCAATGGGAAAGGCCCCCTCGGGCGTCTCCAAGAAGTGATCGAAGGCGGGGCTCGCTACGGTCTGGTCCACGGCCGCGGCCGCGAGCTGCTCATCGGCCCGGTCCAGCTTCTCGCTCAGCGCCCCTTGCACCTGCGCCCGACGCGTCTTGCCCGGGTTTGTGTCCCAGCCCGGGTCGATGCCCTCAGGGACGCGTTCAACCTCACCTGTGCGTTTATTAACCCACTCCCGGTGACGGATCTCCGGGGCCTCGGTGCGCACGTTTCCATCGGCACGCAGACGCTCCGCTTCGCGGCGAGAGACTTGGCGTACATGGCACTTGCAGCCCCAGCCGTTGCGCGGCGCGTGCGTATCCCACCAGGGGTGGTCCATCGGGAGCATCAGGCCCTCCCAGGCAGCGTGCTCCGGGCGGTGCGCCTCGCTGGGACCCAGCTGATAGATCAGATACGGATGGCTGCGCCGGGCGCGCTCGATGCGCTGCCACTGGCCGGCGTCTCGTGCGGTTCTGAGGTTGGTGCGGTAGATGGTGCGCAGCCGGCGGGGGCTGCCCAGCTGCACCTCGCGGATCTCACCGGTGAGCGGGTCCTGCATGTCGCTCATACCCCACCAGCCCTTGCGCTGCAGGGTCGGTGTCAAATCCCGGGCGAACTCGCGAAAGGTCCGCCCCTCGGTCAGCGCCTCGTCGACCGCCGCCCGCATATCCTCGAGTAGATCCAGCTGCATGGCCTTGGCCACCGTGAAGGCGTTGGCGTGCTCCTCGCGCCAGACGTCCCGGTGGTCGAAGCTCGGTCGAATGCCCTTGGCGCGGAAGTAGGCCAGCGCGTCCTCGGGCACCGGGCCGGGGGCGGTCTGCTCAGGCATCCGGTGACCTCTCGGCATCGCCGCTGCCCCGAGCCTGGAAGGTGGCCCGGGCGAGGCGTTGCATCAGTTCGCCGGCGTCCATCTCCTGGAGTAGCGACGGCAGCGCCTGCAGGAACTCCTCGTAGCTGCCGGCGCGCTCGGCCAGGGCGTGCAGCGGATCGACCACCGGGGCCAGCTGCGGCTCCCACTCGGCAGCGAGTTCCGCCTCCAGTTCGTCGACCAGCTCGGCCGGTGCCTGGCGGTTGAGCGCGGTGGCGGTGTACTGATTGAGCGCCGGCGGTGCGGCGGGCGCGGCCGGCAGGCCCAGCACCTCGGCGCCATCGTCCGGATCCGGAATGCCGGCCTTATCGCGCACCACCGACTGCTCCACGCGCAGGCCCAGCGGGACCAGCTTCGCGAGCAGGTCCGCCAGGCCGGCCAGGTCCTCGGGCTCGGTGATCTGGAGCTCCAGGCGGGGATAGCGTTCCTGCGGGCCGTAGTTCAGGTCGATGAACGGCCGCACCAGGTCCCGGTTGAGCGTGTCGGCCAGCTGGCGTGCATCCGCCTGCTGGATGTCGCCGCGCACGTCGTTGTGGACGTTGGCCTGGGATTGGCTGGAGCCGTCGTCGGCGGTCATGGTCTGGCCCAGCACGGCCTTGGAGGTCTGCTTGTCCAGCCATTCGGCGAGGTTGAGGAACAGCTGATCGCCGCCACGTTGCCCGCCGCCGGCTTCCTCGAACTCGATGCGCATCGATTCGGGAATGACGGCAGCGGCGTCGGTGCCGATGTTGGCCACGGCGTTGATCAGGGTCTGGATATCGTCCGCCGAGGCGTTGGGGCCGTAGCGGCCGAGGCGCAGCGGCATGCCGAAGACCTCGGCGAAGGCCATCCAGTCGGTGAGCGCGTAGGCCTTGCACATGTAGCTGGCGGCAACCAGGCGGGCAAGCCCGCGGCGCACCGGCAGGCCGGATTTGAGCCGGGGCATGTGGACGATGAACTTGTAGGGCGGCAGGGCGACGCCTGAGAGGTCGCCCTCATCGAGCAGCCGCAGTTCCCGGCCTGTCGTCTGGTCGAAGACGAAGAAGCGCGGATCGCGCCAGACGTACTCCTGCGGCCACCACTCCGGACCGCGCCGGTTCCAGAGGATCTCGACCGCAGAGTAGCCCTTGCCCAGGGCGTCCAGCGCGTCGTCGAGCATCTCGCCAAAGGCGGGCCGGCGAGTGAGTTCGCGCACGGCGTCGGCCAATTCCACGTCGCGGGCCGCATCACTTGCCGCCTCCACCGCGACCGGCAGCCCGGACACGGCGCGCTTGCGGGTGCCGAGCACGCTAGCATAGTGCGGCTCGCGCTCCTCCATCTCCTCGGCGAGGGTGAGGTAGTCGTGGTGATCGCCCTGGGCTGCGCTGTGCAGCAGCGCGGCCAGCCGGTCGGGCGAGAGCGCGGCGGCGACGGAATGGGCGTTCCAGACCTGGCGGATGCCGGTCAGGCGTGGGGCGGCAACCTCCCGGGTCAACTCCTGCCGGCGCAAGGGCTGGCCGCGATGATCTACGATGTCGGGCATTACCATTTACCTCGCATGCTGCGAAAGCCGGCGGTGGTGCGCACCGGCCGCTGATGCGGTTGGCCACCGCCGGGGGTGTGGGTTGAGACCGGGATGTAGCCGTACTCCTGGACCTCGCTGAGGCTGGCGTAGTAGCCGAGCGCAATGGCGATGGCGGCATCCCCGTGGCGGTTCTTGTCCGCGCCGGTCTTCGCATCGGGCAGCTTCGGTATGCCCTTGATCACCTGCAGGGCGCGCAGGTCGTTGAGTACGTCCAGGTCGCGCGGCAGCTCGATCAGGTCGTCCTCGAAGGCGGCCTTGAACTTGGGCATGTTCTCCAGGTACCAGCCCTGGGAGAGCATCACCGGCTCCATGCGACCGGCGCCGTAGCGGTAGACGGCCTGCTCGGCCAGGTACTGGCCGTTACCGCGGGCATCCAGCGCGCCGGCCTGCAGCCGCGGGAGCCGATCGGCGATGTAGTAGAACACCTGCTCCTGCTGCTTGAAGGGCACGTTGCGCAGCTCGACCAGGAACGGCACCACGCGCTTCAACTGCTGGGTGCTGGCCACCGGGGCGAGCACGGTCAGATCGCCGGAGCGGCCGAAGTCCTCGCCGATGGCGTGGGGGAGCTTCGGGTCGAGTGCGGCGAGCAGCGGCTGGAGATGCAGCTCGCACCAGTCGCGCATCTCGGCCTCGCGCAGGTGTTCGGGCCAGGCGTTGAATTCGGCCGAGCCTTCGAAGCGCAGCACCGGCGCCTCGACCATGCGAGCCTCGATCATCGCCCGGGAGAGGTAGGCGCCGCCCCCGCTCTTCGGGACGCAGTAGTACTCCTCCAGCGCGTCCTCGCGGGTGGCGGTATCGCGCAGCAGGTTGTCCTTCCACTCGTCCTCGGCATCCTGGCTCCACGCCATGCCGCGCACCTGGCAGATGCGCTTGTAGAGGCCCTGCTCGCAGGCGTCGTCCAGGGTGAGGCGGTGGACGCTGTAGCGGCGCTTGCCGGCACGGCTGTCCTGGATCAGCTCATTGAACAGGTTTTCAACACCGTTGTGGGTGCTGATTAAACGCACATTGGCACCCCACATGGTCAGCGCCAGTGCGGCCTTGAGTACCTCGGCCAGCTGCTCGTGGAAGGCGGCCTCGTCGATGGTGACGTTGCCCTGGCGGCCGCGCAGGTTGGACGGGCGTGAGCTCAGCGCCTGGATCTTGAAGCCGGAGTTGAAGCGGATGTTGAAGGTGAGGATGTCCTGGTCCTCGTCCTGCAGGATCTCTTCCTCGACCTCGGAGGCGGCGCGATTGAAGGCGCGCGCCCACATGCCGCAGGCCTCGATGAACTCGATGGCCATCTCCTTGTTGGAGCCCACGTAATAGTGGTTGGTGCCGCCGGCGGACTTGGCCGCACTGGCCGTGAGCACCGCGTCGGCGGCTTCCGCCCAGGTCAGCCCCGTGCGGCGGCTCTTCTCGGCGATCTTCAGCTGCGCGCGGTCGGCGACCCACGCCTTCTGGTACGGCAGCAGAACCGAGGCGGGCAGCGCCGACATGTCAGGCGATCCCCAGGATTTCGCGCTTGATGGTGTCGATGGAGTCGCGGCTCATGCCTTGGCCGGTGAGGGTCTTCTCCGCAACGGAGGCGGCCTCGGCGGCGACCTCGCGGCGCACCCGCAGGCGCATGTCGGTGGCGGTCTTGTCGGCACCGGCCAGGTCCTTGATGGCCTTGGCGAGGAACATGATGTCCTGGGGTGAGGCGCCGGCGTCTTCGCCGCCCAGATCGCCCATCACCTGGAAGGCGACCGTGCGCAGCATCTCCGAGAGCAGCCGGCCGACGTCGCCCTCCGGGTCTTCCTCCAGCTTGCCCACCCAGACCTTGGCCATCTGCTGCGCCTGGCGGTAACGCTCCATCTGCTCGCGGGCGTTTTTGACGTAACGCCCTACGGCCGAGCGGGAGGCCTCACCGCCGAGCTTGTCGATGGCTTCCACGACCTGGTCGATGGTGGCCCGATCCTCACGGATCAGCCGGTCCACCGCCTCGCGGATGCGCGGGTCGAGCTTCTCAATGCTGGAGCGGCGAGCCATCAGTAGGGCCTCTCCGACCACTCGTGAAGGCGAAGCATCACCCAGACGGCGGCGCACTGCAGAACGCCGCCGATGACCATCGAAGTGGCGGCATCAGTCCAGCCGATGGCGCGGACAGCCGTGCCGGCGCCGAGCACCGCCAGGCCGGCGGTGGTGAAGAGAAGGGCGTCGGCTACCCACGCTGCCAGTTTGCGGCGCAGGAACCAGCGTAGTTTGCGAGTGGCGGCACTGCGCATATCAGGCCTCCGGTTCCGGCCGCTTGACGCCCGGGCACCGGGCGCGGCCGTGGGCGACGTCATTGCCACGCGGGGTGAGCTTGGCGACCTCGACGTCGGAAACCTTGCTGACACTGATCAGCGCCTGTTCATCCAGCCAGGCAAGCTCCGCGCGCAGGCCGTCGTGGCTGATGGCGTGGCCGAAGCCGGGCAGCGCGGCGGAGAGCAGGTAGATGTTGGCCGTATAGCCCTGGGACTCGGCCAGCAGGCGCAGGATCACCAGGCGGCGGTCTTCTTGTAGGAGTTGCTGGTAGCTCATCCGGCTTTGCTCCCGTTGTTGAGCAGGTGCTGGTGGATCACCGTGAGAAGGTGGTTGGTGCCTCGGTGCGCCTCGGCGAGCCCGGCCACCTGGCGGTTGAGCTCGTCGAAGCGCCGGTCCAGATCGTCCATGTCATGCTTGTTCGGCAGGTGTTCCATCTCTTTCTCGGCGACGGTGATGCGGCGCTCCACGCCTTCGATACGCCCGGAGAGCTTGAGGCCCGTGGCGCGCATCTCCTTGTGCACGCCGTTGATGGCGGTGCGGTTGGCGCTGGTCTTGCGCACCCACCAGGCGGCGGCAAAGGCGAGCAAGGTGGCGGCCACCTGCAGGACGTCCAGCGCGAGACGCCAGTTCGCGACAGCTTCGTTACTCAGCACCGCGGTTCTCCTTCTCGCCGCCACGGCCCAATCGCTGCGCCAATGCATCGAAGATGCCGTCGGGGGCCTGGCCTGCTTGAACCTGCTTGTCGCGGCTGCGCTGGCGGACGCTCACACCCAGCACGGCCAGTGCAATGCTCCACATGGTCACCATCGCGCCCATGAGCACGGACAGCCCGTTGAGGATCTCGCCGGCGTGCTCGGGGTAGACGAAGGCGGCGCCGACAATGGCGGCGACGATCGCCAGGCTCTGCAGCACCCAGGTCAACGCGGTGGCGTATCCGTAGGTCGGGCGCCAGCGGCGCACGTAGGCGTCATCGGCGGCGGCCTCCGTGCGGATGGTCTCGTTGATCTGCGCCAGGTGTACGGCTTCCGCCTCCAGCACCATGCGGCGCAACTCCCGGGCGTGCTCCTGCTCGAGTTGCTTGAGCTTGAGCGCCGCCTCCGGATCGCGCTCCACGGCCCGCTGGACCGCCTCGGGTGAGTCGTCGACCCCAAGGGCCGAGGCCACCAGGGTGCCCACGGCCCCGCCGGTGGGGCCGCCAATGGCGGCACCCAGTACGGGGGCAATCCGCCCGATCCCCGCCTTCACGTCTTTCCAGTCCATCAGTCCTCCAGGAGATGCTCAGAAAGGGCGTTCATACCACCCTCAATCCACGCCGAAACCCCGAATCCGGGGCAGCGCTTGGTCCATTCCGAGGGGGAGATGACGCCGTCGCCGTCGAGATCCGGCGAAAGATCCCGGTGGCCCACTACCCGGATGCCGGGGTAGTCCCGGCGCAGGCTGCGCACATGGGCGGCGAGGGTTTCCCATTGGGCGCGAGTGAACCGGTCGGTGCCGATCAGGCAGGTGCCGATGGAGCGTTCGTTGTGGCCAGCCGCGTGCGCGCCGGTTTCGCGCAGGGCGCGGCCACAGGTCACCGCACCGGTGGTGTAGATCACGAAGTGATAACCGATGTGGTGCAGATGCGGGCTGTGGGGCCCGATCAGTTTCGGGGCGCGGCGAAAGCCACGCTCGGCGTGCCAGCGGTCGATCTGCTCCGCGGTGAGCCACTTGCCGTTGGGCGTGGCCGCGCAGTGGATCACCAGCGTGTCGATGTCTTGGGGATTGCGATAACGGCTCATGACCGTCATCTTCGCCGCAGGGGCGCGGCCGGGAGGATGCTGAAGCGGTTCAGTCGGGGCGGAGTGTCAGCCGAAGAGGTCGGCCTGGTCCGGCGCGTCGCGCAGGGTCTCCGGCCGCTTGAGGATATTCCAGATCTGGCGCTCGCTCAAATGGTACTCGCGGGCCAGCCTGGCCACGGTGCTGCCGCCCTCGTAACGGCGGCTGATTTCGATGTTGCGCAGGGCGCGCACGGCCAGCTCCAGCTTGGCGATGTAGGGGCGGGTGCCGCCGAAGCGGCCGATGAAGTGCACGGCCGCCTCCGGGCCCAGGACCCGCGCCAAGGGGTGCCCAGGGTCGAAGCGCTTGGGCACCGGTACGTGCGTGCCGCCGTAATGCGCCACCAGGGCCAGGGTCGGTTCCGTGCCGACCAGGTCCCGGATCTCGGCCAGCACCGGCGGCAGGTCCTCGTCGTAGTAATGCAAGGTCTGCTCGTCGCTCATTTGCCCTTGGCCTCCTGTAGGGACGCCCACATCTCCCGCAGCCGCTGTCGATTGCGCTCGCGCTGCTCCCGGCTCATGGGCGGGCTCGGCAGGGCGCGGGGCTGGGGGCGCCGGGGCAGCTGCTCGAGCAGCGCCCGGGGTGTTGGCCAGCGATCCGCCTGGCGGGCCAGACTCAGAAAGGCGCGGTCAATTCGGCGCCGGTCGGTTTCTTCCTGCCAATCGATCGGTGCATCCCATAGGACCCGAACCCACACGTCGCGGGTGTACTTCACCGTTTCCAGGCCAGGGCCGCCGGGTAGGTGGAGGACCATCAAGGCGCGCAGCCCGTCGATCAGGGCGTCCTTGAACCATTTCGGCGCTTCACTCATCCGTTCCCCCGAGCGCAGCCAGGGCCTGTGCCGTCCGGCTCGTCGGCCGGGGCTGTTGAGTTGCCCGCTCCAGCGCCTTCGGCGCGGGACGGGCCGCAACGCTTTCCAGCACTCGCTTGAGGTAGTTGTGATTCTTCAGCGGCCGGTGGTCCTCGCCGCTCTCGCGCTTGCCGCGGATCGCCTCCACGGTCTCCGACAGGGCCGCACCGATGAGCAGCGTGTCGGCGTGCAGCGCGAGGGTCTCGCGCGCCAGGCGCAGCTGGCGCTCGTAGGCGGGGGCGCGGGTCGCACCGGCGAACAGCTGAATGTAGAGCACCAGGGGGCGGCTGACCTCACGCGGCAGATCCTTGAGGATGCCCATCAGCTCGCGCAGCGCCTCGTCCTCGACCATCGCGACCAGGCTGCCCAGGTCTAGCGCGGTGTGGCAGACATGGCAACGGGCTTTCTGCATCAGCGTTTGAACTCCACGTAAACGACGTTTGCGACGCGCTGGACGCGCCGGCGGGGCGGGCACAGAAGCGCCAGCCAGAAGAGCGCGGGGGCATACCACCACCAGATCACCGGCGCACCTCGGCGTAATGTTCGACCAGCGCCCGAAGTGTGGGCCGGTGGCGCTCCCAGCCCTTGCGCGGGTTCCGCACTTCCTCGGCCAGCTCTGTCCGGGTCTTGCCGAGCCGGTCCAGTTCCCGGTCGAGCTGCGCGAGCAGGGAGCGCTTCTCCTGCTCCACGTGCAGGGCGGCGATCACACCGCGCAGGTGGTCGGCCTTGCGCAGCCAGGCCACGCGCTCGATGCCGAACTGCTGGCGGGCAATGCCATCGGCGTAGGACCAGGGCAGCTTCATGGCAGTCAGCTGGGCTTCGATCTTCTGGAGCATGGCCTCCCGGTCCAGGTTGTGCGGCGTGCCCGGGTACTGTGCGACGCGCCGGCGCGGCTTGCCGTGGAAGCCGCGGGCGCGCAGATGATCAAGCACCGCCTCGCGGCCCGCGGCGTCCAGGTCTTTTGCGGAGCGTACCCGGGCGACCGACCAAAGCATCGCCCGGTAGGTGTCGTCGTCGAGCTGCAGCTCCTTCTTGGCGACGTGGATCTTGGCCAGCTCGCTGCGGCGCCGGGCGTCGCGGCCCCTGGGGTTAGCTCTTGATGCCGGCATCGCGCACCGCCTTGCTGGGGTTGATCTTGAAGGCATTGACGTGCTGGCCCCGAACGATCAGCCCGAGCCGGGCCGCCATGCGTTGCGCCGCGCGCCGAGCCTGGGCCTCGGTGCCGCGGGTGGCGCAGGCGACGTCGGTGCCGGAGGGGGCCGTTACTCGCCAGGCCCACCGGGCATCCTTCAGCTGCGGCGCCCAGGGCGCCTCGGCGTGGGGGACGACTTCCACGGTTACTGTTTTCATGAATCAGCCCTCGTGGCGCTCCAGCTTACGAATGCGCGAACGCAGCCGCTTCTCTACGGATTTCTGCAGATGCGGCACCTCAAGCGCTATGCGGCACTGAATCAGATCGAAGCGCTGCAGGCAGTGCAGCCGGCTTTCCACGTCAACGGCGCCCATGCCGTTCTGATCGGCGAACGGGTTGGCCTGGCGGATGTGGACGACGCGGTAGTTCAGCAGCCCCGCCACGCCCACGTGAGGGGTGATCACCGTGGGCTGCTGGCCGATCGCGACGTCCTGCACTTGCGTGCCGCACCAGACGTGGCGCTGGAAGGGGCGCGAATCCACCACCACGCCCTCCTGGTCGATGTCCCATTCCAGGAAGTCCTGCCCCTGGTCCTCGAATCGAATGGTCTGCATGGTGATCTCCTTAGACTGCGGATGCGGCGGCGTGACCCGTCACAACTTCCAAAGCTGGGTTAAAAGCGGGGTCACGCGCCAGCGCCTGTTCATCGGCCCGCACCAGCGCGTACAGGTACTCGGTCTGGTCCTCAAAGCCCCGCGCCTCGGCCATGCGCTCGATGGTCGCCCGCTCGCCCTGGGACAGGTCCAGCCGGACCGCCTTCATGCCGAGCCGTTTCTCGCGCTCGCGCTGCCGGGCCTTTCGTTCTCGGGCCTTGCGGCGCCGGCGCTCTTCGGGGGTTTCGTTGGTGGCATCCATTGCGTCCTGCTCCCCAGCGTCAGACCGCCGCCAGATCCAGCGGCAGCGGCCGGTACTGGTCGCTGTCGCCGATTCGCTTGTAGACGCGCACGTACACGGCGGTGCCGGTGGTCTGGATGCTGTCGCGCAGCGCCTCCATTGCCCGCTGCCATTGCTCGTCGTCGATCTCCAGGCGCAGCAGCTCAAGCACGGCCGTGGTCTTGATCTGGCCCTTGGTGTCGGTGCGAAAGGCGCGGTCGACCAGGACGCGGATGTGGGGGTTGGCGCCTTGGCTCCAGCGCTCGATGCACTGGTTGAGTAATTCCTTGGCCGCTTCCAGCTCCTCGCTGAAGGCGATGCGTTCGGCGTAGGCCCGTTGGACCTTGTACTCGCCGTTGTAGCTGGTGATGGTGACGTTGCCCTTCTTGCCGCCGAGGCGAACGTGGTAGCGCTCGGCGGCGACCTGGACCAGGTCGGCGATGTCGGCCAGGGCGCGGGCCTTGAAGGTGCGCAGGCGCTCGTTGAGCTGCTCGGCTTCGATGGCGAGATCCCGCGCGACCTGGTCGCGCAGCTTGTCCTGCTCGCGCACCTGGTCTTCGGGCACCAGGTGGCCGGCGGCGTTGCGCAGGTAGCCCGGGGGGATTTGCATCTCGTGGGTTTCTGTCTGGCTCATGGTCTTGGTCCTCTCAGGTGGGAAGCTTCAGCTGGCCCCGTAGGTCGGGCAGGGCGATGTGGCGCATGCGGGCGATCTGTCGCAGGGAGGCCATCGCACGCTCGTGCAGGAACTCGCAGGTACGCAGCAGCTCCTGTTCGGTCGCCGCGATGAAGTAGCCGCTGCGTGGATGGGCGCAGACGTGGTGGCCTGCCAGGCGCAAGGCGGTGATCGCGTGGCGCACCTGGCGCTCCTGGCCGGGCGTGGGCGGGTTCTGGCCGGTGACCGCCGTGGCCAGCGCCTTGGCGTGGATGCCGCAGCCCTCGCCCACGTGACGGGACAGGGCGGCAAGCACCCGATCTGGGGTGATCTCGTTGTGGGTCATGACGGCTGTACCTCGCGTACCGGGCCGGCATGCCACCGGCGGAAGGTGATGTGGTCCGGGGCAGGCCGCCCGCGACGGGCCGCCTTCGGCCGACAGCGGGGACACTCGCCCTGGACCAGGTGGTGGTCCACCATGCCGCACCACTCGCAGCGGCCGATCTGCTCTTTCATCGCGCGTTCCTCCTCCGGTAGGCGGTCAGTGCGTCGGCGGCGGTGCCGGCGCTGGCCAGCAGCTGTTCGAGCACCGGGTCGTTGAGCTCGTCGATGTAGCGGCGCAGCGCATCGCGGGTGTCGCCGGCGCTGCGCTCCAGCAGCTGGAGTACGCTGTCGCGGTGCCGCTGTTTCGGCTGACGAGAAGACCCTTCGTGCGGCGGCTTGGCGGCGGGCTCCTGGCCCCGCGCGGTGGCCGGTCTGGTTTGGGTGAGCCGCCACGGCCCGCGCGACTCGTCCTGCTCGATCTCCCCCTGGGTCTTCAGGCGGTAAAGGGCGTTTGAGACCGGCTTGATGGGCGTATTATCGAGTTGAGCGCGGAGCTGCTGCGTGGTGGCCGGCCCCTCGCCGAGCAGCTTCACGATCCGCCGGCACAGTGCCGTGCGAGTGATGCCAGCGGCGGGCGCCGGTGCTTGCTCGGTGGGCGGCCGATCCGCCTGGGCCGCACGGTACAGCGTGTGTACGCCCAAACGTTCCACCGGTGCCGCCTCGCCAGCGCGCACCAGGGCATGCAGCGCCTGGGAGACCTCGCCCACGTCGAGCGCTTCGCCGCAGAGGCGATAGACGCCGGTGCGATCCAGCGGCGCCTCGCTCTCCTGGAGGATGCGGCGCACCTCGTCCAGCACGGCTTCGTTGAGTTCCGGATTCATGCGCGCCTCCGCTGAAAGTTGCCATTGCCCTTGCGCGGCCAGGTCTGGTGGTGCATCGGTTCGAAGGGCACGCCGTTGCGCTGGGGTAGATGCGCCAACTCCCGCTCGGCCTGCAGCTCCGCCTCGAACTGGCGCTCGATGCGTTTGAGGTGCTGGGGCATGACCAGCGGCTCGGCGCATTGCTCGATGGCGCGTTCGCACACCGCCGGGTTGGTCAGGTACTGCATCAGGGTGATGCCCAGTCGTCGCAGACCCAGCTCGATGTAGCGGTCGGCGTAATGCTCCAGGTACTCGTCGCTGTAGGTGCTCATTGCGCTACCCTCCGGCGTGCCTTCCACGCCTCCATCTCTTCGGTGGTCGGAGCCCGGTCCAAGGCCTCAATGTCGTCGACCTCATGGTCGTGATCGTCCTCGTGGGCGCGATCCTCGACCGCCTGGACGGCGAGGCGTGCGCCCTCGGTTCGGTTGGCCGCGGCGACGGTGACTGTGCGGCTCCGACGCTCCGCGACGAGGTAGCTGACCTCCACGCGGAACACCTTTGGCGCGTCGCTTGGCAGCATCACCGGCGTCTCGCCACCGAACAGGTCCGGGTGCAGCGGCCCGGGGATGTAGATTTGTTGCGGTTCCGGCATCGTTCATCCCTCCCGGCGGTTCGGGCAGCTGCGGCATGCGCGGTAGAGGCGCACCCGGGTGGCGTTGGTGGCGGCGAAGGGCCGGGCCTGGTGGTCCAGGCACTCGTGGCGGGGGATCTCGCCGAGCACGGGGCAGGCGGTCTGGCGTGAGCCCATCAGGGCGCTCTCCACCCGCTCGCGGACAAGATCCACCCGCCCGCGATAGGTCCCGTTCAAGACCTGGCTGACGACCGCCGGCGAGTAGCCGATGGCAGTACCCACGTTGCGCTGCCCCTTGTCTTCGCAGGCGCGACGCAGGGTCTGGATCCAGAGCTCACTCATGGCCGCCTCCCTGGGTCCAGACGACCTGCTGCAGGTTCGGGTCCCACACCTGGCGCACGCGCTGGATCTGCGGCGGTTGGGGGCCGGTGTAGCCGCGCGGCACCAGGCGGTAGCGGGCTTCGTTTCGGCCGGCCGAGGGGCGAGTGCAGATCAGATACCCGGCGTGATGCAGGTACCGGCAGTAGTGCTTGACGTCGGATTCCGCCACCGGGTGGGCCTCGGTGCTGGCCTGGACCGCCAGTTCGCGATAGTTGAACTCACCGATGATCCGCATGGTGCGCCAGAGCTGCTCGCGGGCCCGCCCCTGGGTGACCTCGGTGCCGTCCTTGCGCACCCGCGGTGCATCCACGCCCACGTCTTGCATCAGCTCCCACCAGGCGGGGCGATAGCGCGCATGGCCGGTGTGCTGCTGCTCATCAACTCGGCGCAGATAGCCGGCGTTGGTCAGACCGGTGAGGTAGGTCTTGATGGTCGTTTCCTTGAGCCGCGTGGCCTCCTCAACGTCCTTGAGGCGGAAACGGCGCAGCCGGCGCACGGCTTCCCAGATGACCTGGCGGCCCTCGGGGCGGCGACTGTCGGCGGTCAGATGAACGGGCTTGCGCGGCATGCTCACACCCTCCGCTTCGGCGCTTCGCCGCTGTAGAGCGGCTGGTCGCCCCAGGTGGCGAGGTCGACCTCGGCAAGCCCGCCGCCGAGTGCCGCCTGGCGGACGTTCTCGACGTTGACGCAGATCCGCCGCGCGGCCCCGCGGGAGACTTCCTGGATCTTCGCGAGCAGGTCGTCATGGATGGTGACTTCGCGGCAGTACAGGCGGGCGAGCTGGCGGGTGTCGTCCAGGTCGCAGGGCTGCGCCGGTACCCAGGCGAGCATGCGGTTGTGGAAGCGCTCCCACTCGCGCAGTTTGGCCGGCAGCAGCTCCTCGCCGATGAGCAGGATGGCGGCGTTGCTGCCTTCGTAGATATCGCGGATGACCTCGACCGCCTTCTTGCTGACGATGTGGTCCATCTCGTCGACGATCAGGGGGCGGCCGGAGAGCACCAGCTGCTCGCTGATCTGGTCGGCCATCTCGTAGAGGGTCTTGGCCGGGGCTACGCCCATTTCGGTGAGCACGGCGTTGAGCAGCGCTTTCTTGGTCCAGCTGCTCTTGCACTCCACGTAGTAGGCGCGGTGGCGGTTGGCGCAGTAGGCGGCCGCCGTGGACTTGCCCCAGCCGCTGGGGCCGTAGAAGGCCACCAGGCCCGGCAGGTGGGCGGGGCGATCCAGTGCGCGTTCCAGCGCGCCGTTGCACAGCGCCACGTTCTGCAGGGGTGCGGCGGTGCTGCTGCTCAGATTGACGACGTTATCGGTTTGGGTCATGCTTTT
The DNA here is from genome assembly GCF_009295635.1 of Alkalilimnicola sp. S0819. Lineage (NCBI taxonomy): Bacteria > Pseudomonadati > Pseudomonadota > Gammaproteobacteria > Chromatiales > Ectothiorhodospiraceae > Alkalilimnicola > Alkalilimnicola sp. S0819. The sequence goes on from NZ_WHIW01000005.1 coordinate 64,977, forward strand.
CTCCGTCATTGGTTGATGACTTCGCGTCCGTGCGGCAACACGGGCGCACCTCCTCTCACTTCTCGTTGCTCTTCACGTCCAGATTGAAGTCCTCATAAAGGGCCTTCATGGAGCGGTAATCGGCGCTCAGCGGGTAGGTTCGGTGGAACTGGGTCTCCTGCGCGTTGAGCGTCTCGCCGGCGGCCACCCGCCGATCGGTGCGCACCCACCGCTCGTAACGCCGGCGTGGGCTCTCGGCCTCCAGCACCCGGGCAGTGCTCTGCTGCTCCGCCTCGAATTGTTTCTGGAAGGCCTCGCGCTCGGCGTTGGCTTGCGGGTCGGGTTCCGGCACGGCGGGTGGGCGGTTGGCGCGGGCGGCCTCACCCGCCTGGCGCAGGCCCTCGGTGGTGTAATCCAGGCTCGGCCGGTGCAGCGCCTCGACCTTGCGGCTCTGCTGGATCTGGTGGTCCATGACCACCTGGGCGATGTTCTTGTCCACCGCCTTGCGGTAGCCCTGGTACTCCTTGGTCTGCTCGCGCAGGAAGTGCCGCTGGGCGGCCCGAGCCGCGGCGGCACGCTCCTTGCGGGATATCCCGAGCAGCTCGGCGCATTCGGCCACCGCCACGAAGGCGCCGTCGACGTAGACGAACAGGCGGCCGATGTCCTGCTCATCGCGCTTGATGACCGCTTCCCGGCCGACATGCTCGAACAGTGCGGGGGCGTCGTAGAGGTGGTTCTCGAAGCGGATGCCCTTCTTGGTGATGGTGCGCGTGCCGCCGATCTCGGCGAGCAGCATGTCCAGGGCGTGTTCATCGTGGATCCGGCGCACGGGCTGCGCCCAGGCGGTGGCCACCTCGAAGGGGGTCTTGTCGTCCAGCCCGCTGTGCGGGGTGTGGTGGTAGATCTCGGTCCAGCGGTCCAGCACTTCCTGCAGTTCCGTAGAGCTCATCTGAACCTCGACCGTCTCGCCGGGCGTCATTACCCGATCGGCGAAACTCTTGCGCGCCTCGATGACCTTGCGCTCGGCAACGTTGTGGCCGATGAAGCCCGGCAGCAGGTCGAGGATGCCGTGGCTCATCGTTCGGAACATGCGCTCGACGGTGCCCTTCTGCTCGGAAGCGAAGGGCACGCAGAGCTCGTGTACAACCTCCAGATCCCGCAGCACCGACTCGTACTGATTGGCCACGTAGTCCTTGCCGTTGTCAGTGCGCACCGCCTCGCACAGGCCCCAGTCCAGTACCGCGCGGCGGAAGACCTGGCTCACCGCACTGGCCGTGGAGGTCTTGCTCACGAACAGTTTCACGCGGCGGGAGAAGAGGTCTATCAGGCCCACGACGGAATGGCGCCCGTCGGTGAGCATCCAATCGCCCGGGGTGGAGTCCTGCTCCCAGACCTGGTTGAGCCGCTCGATGCGCTCGAAGTGCGAACCCGGGGCCGCCATGTAGACGTTCTTCCATTGGTCCGGGTTTGTGAGCCGGGTCCAGATCTGGGCGTTTTCCTCCTTCCAGGCGCGCATGTAGCGCTCGTAAGCCTTGATGGAAGGGTTCTCGATCTCGGGGTGTTTGGCCGCGACGTATTGGCGGACCTTCTTCGGCGTGATGTGCGGCTGCTCGATCATCGCGCCGATGACCAGTTTCTTCAGCACCTTCGATTCGGCGATCTTGAAACGCCCGGCCTTGGTGCCGTACCCATCGACCAGGCCCCACAAGCCCTTGGCGAGGTAGTCGTAGTGCCACTTGCGCAGGCTGTCCGCGGTTATGCTTCGCTGGCCACCGTACTTGGGCATCCACTCCCACACCCACTCGGGCAGGTAGAGATCGCCGGCGGCGGCCTGCTCGGCGGTCAGGCGCGTGGCCTCGCGCAGGTTGGTGTCATACTGGCGGCGGATATCCCACAGCGCGCGCAGCACGGCCTCGCGGGCCTTGGCGCGCTGGCGCTTGGGGCTTTCCAGAGGCAGCGCGGCGAAGGCCTTCATGCCTTCCTGCTTGGCCGCCCGGCGGGCCGCGTCGTCCGCCTCTTGCGCCGCCTGGCCGGCTTTGGCCAGGGCCCGGCCCGAAGCCGCTGCAGCGGCGGTCACCTGCTCCTCGCGCGGGTCGGGGAGGCTATCCAGGGTGCGCTGGGCGACGGCAAGGGCGGCGCGTTTGCTCAGGGCGTTGCGGATGTCCTGGGGGAGTTGTGCTATCGGGTAGAGGCGGCGCTTGCCGCCGCGGCCGGTGGCTTCTTCGTAGGGCCATGCCTCGCGTTTTGCGCGCCGTTTCGTGCTAGACGGATGCCGGCCGAGGGCATCTGCAATCTCGCGGATGGTGACGGTCTCGCTCATGCCGCCACCCCGAGAAAGCTCAACTGATACTCCAGCAGGCCGGATACCACAACGCGGCCGAAGGTGACGGTGAAGCTCGGGTATGGGGTGTGGAGGTCCCAGGCGACGTTCACCACCAGCCCGGCAGCCTGATCCTGGACACGCCCGGCCAGGCCCAGCGGGTAGATCTCTTCAGGCATCAGACGTGCCTGCGTGCCGATCAGGCCCAGCGCTTCCCGCTGGCTGATCCGCGAGCCCTGCAGTTCGGGCATCTCATGTTCGTCTTGCATCGTCGGTACTCCCGCATGCGTGCGGGCAGTCCTTCGCCCCCATCCGCGGCGCCTCCTGCGCCGCGCCCTTCGCGTCGTTATTGGCGGGGACCCCGCCCTCGGCTACCGTGGTAAGCGCCAACAAAACCACTCACCGAAAGGGGGTCCCCAGTGAAAACCGAAACCCAATTGGAGCTGTTCCGTATCGCCCGGGATCTGGCTGTTTCTGAACACCGGCATCGCATGGCGCGGTCCGAAACGGCCAAGTCTCTGGCCCGCTTGGGCGGAGATGAAGCCGACGCCGCGGTGCCACGGGTGCAGGAGCTGTTCGTTACCGCGTACCGCTTCATGACCTCAGAGCTCTCCGCCACGGAAGACCCTGACGAGGCCACCACCCTTGACAGCCAGGAGTAGTACCCCTCGATAATCCACCGCCGCTTGCGCCAGTGCGGCGTAGGCGGCGTAATCGTTCATTGCGCGCTCACGCAGCAGCTTTACGATCTCCGCCGCCAGTTCCTGATCGCTCATGAGTTTTTCCTCGCCCTGATTCATCACTCCAGCTCTCCCATCAGCTTCTTGAGTTCTCGGATCTTCTTGCCCGCGTCTTCCTTGAGGCGCTCCAACTTCCCAAGCTCGGCATTGAGCGCCTCGCGGCCGATCAGCAGCCGGCCGCCGCGCTTGTCGGCCATCCAGTTGGAAAAGGCGTGGGTATCGCAGGCGGTCTCCAGCACGGGCGCCTGATAGAAGGGCATGTTGTAGGCGTCGCGGGCCTCGCTTGCCCACGCGTCGAGCATGTACTTGGAGACCTCGGCGCCGGAGAGTCGCCCCATCCGAGCGGCGATCTCGTAGCGGTCGCCGTCGGCGTTCTTGAGAACCTGTCCGACCAGGGCGGCAACTTCCGATCGGTAGTCCATGCTCGCCGGCAGCGGTGCGGCCGGTTGGGGCACCTCGAACAGGTCGGCCGTGTAACGATCCCGGCGTGCCATGTCTAAGCCGCCCGTCCCTTGCGGACATTGCGGGGTGTGCTGCCAGTGTTATTCTTTGCTTGCTTGGTAACAGGCTTTTTGCGCGAGCCTCCCGTGCGGTAACAGGGCAGGCCTACCGCATCGTAGCGCTCTGGCCAGAGCTCGGCGGGGGTGAGGCCTACCGCGTCAGCGATGACCTTTTCCATGCGCGGGTAGCTCTTTAGAAAGGTCGAGTACAGACACTGGCGTTTGACGCCGGCGTCGGCGGCGACCTGTGCCATCGAACGGCCTTGCAGATGGATTTGATATTTGACCCACGCCCGTCGCTGGATGGGGTCGGTCAGGAGTTTCCGTGTTTTGGTGTCTAGCTTGCTCATGGCATTAAACGTTACGCCCGATAGTGCGGTGTGTCAACGCCCAAAAGGGCGCACCGCTTTCGGTGTCCCGCGCAACAAGGCGAATTTTATATTTATGGCATATAAAACATTGACTTACGGAAAGGGGTGCACGGCGCCAGGAAGTGGCTCAAGGTGTGCTGCCGAAGTGGTGCATGGTGCGACGTGGAAGTGGTGCGCCCTATGGAGCGTGTAGGTGAGCGACTAAGAGCTGCGCGGGAGGCGCTTGGATACGCCCAAAAGGGCATAGCCGAGGCTGCTGGAAGCAAGCTGCGCTCCTGGCAAGACTACGAAGCAGGCAAGAAAACGCCCGGTAGCCAAGTAATTGCCGGGCTCGTGTCTCTTGGCATAAACGCTAATTGGATTTTGAAAGGCACCGGTCCGATGCTCCTGACTGGCGCAGGGATCGAGACCACGCAGAATCAGTCAGGAAGTGGGTTTGATGCCGAGCTAGATGCCGTCGAGGCTCAGCTCGCAGACTTAGACGTACCAATTGACGCGGCCGGGGCGGACTCATCACTGCGTGCTCTACGGGATCGGCTGCACGAGATCGCGACGGCCCCGTCAGCTCAGGACCGCCAGAAGGCCCGCGCCGAGCTGATGTTGAAGATTGCCTTTGCGGATCAGGCCGCCAGCACGGCCGTCAGCGAGCGGCGCAAAGGTCTGGGTGCCCGCATGCGCCAGGTGGATGCGGACCTTGATGCCGCTATCGAGTCGGTGGGTGTAGAATTGGATCCTATGATAAGAGAGGGACTCAAGACGGTGATGTACGCTCACGGCCTCACCACTGACGGTGCGGTGGTGTTTCTGGAGTTCCTGCGGGCGTCGCAAACCAAGTAGCCAAAACCCGCAAAACCGCAAAATCTAAACGTCTCGGCTGTCAGCCGTTAAACATCGCTTCAAAGCCTTTCGACCGCCCGCTAGCCCGCGCCACTGCGCGCTCGTCCCATTTTGTCCCCGCCACCTCCCACGATATCCCGCCTGTCGTAACCTAGATGTCCTGTCACACCAGGCCCTGCTGGCGGCGCTGGAGCACTGGTTCGCTCCTTATGCCCGCGGCATCAGCCGCCTGGCACAGTTGCGCAACTTTCCCCTCGCCGAGGCGCTGCGCAGCCTGCTCGATTACCCCGCGCAGCGCCGACTGGACCAGGAGGCGCCCGAGCGCCTGGAGGTGCCCAGCGGTTCACGGATCCGCATCGATTACGGCGCGGATGTGCCGGTGCTGGCGGTGAAGTTGCAGGAGCTGTTCGGCTGGCAGGAGAGCCCCCGAATCGCCGCCGGGCGGGTACCGCTGTTGCTGCACCTGCTCTCGCCCGCCGGCCGCCCGGTGCAGGTCACTCGGGACCTGGCCGGTTTCTGGCGCACGGGCTACCGGGACGTACGCAAGGAACTGCGCGGGCGTTACCCCAAGCACCCCTGGCCGGAAGACCCCTGCACGGCCCGGCCCACCCGCCACACCCGTGCCCGCCAGCGCGGCTGAACGCCCGCCGGCTTCCTGCTCGCGCGCCCAGCGCCTCCGAGGGGCCTGGCCGGCTGCCGGGTCGGGATTAGTCTGACCAGTCCACCGTCTTCACCGGCAGCGCGCCCCAGCTCTGGGAGACCGGCATGATTTCCATGCGGTTGATGTTGACGTGGCGCGGCAGGCTGACCACCCAGTGCACCGCCTCGGCGATGTCCTCGGCGAGGATGGGGTCGTTGCCCCGGTACAGGCTGTCGGCCCGGTCGCGGTCGCCGCGGAAGCGGTTGATGGAAAACTCCGTCTCGCACAGCCCCGGCTCCAGGTTGGTCACCCGTAGGGGCAGGCCCAGCAGGTCCGCGCGCAGATTGCGTGAAAACTGCTTCACGAAGGCCTTGGTGCCGCCATAGACATTGCCGCCCGGATAAGGCCAGTCGCCGGCGATGGAGCCCAGGTTGACGATATGCCCGCGGCGACGCGCCACCATCCCCGGCAGCACCGTGCGGGTGACATGCAGCATGCCCTTGATGTTGGTGTCGATCATGGTCTCCCACTCGTCCGGGTCGCAGCGCCAGGCGGGCTCCAGCCCCAGGCCCACGCCGGCATTGTTCACCAGTACCTCGATGTCGGCGAAGTCCGCCGGCAGATCCCCCAGGCGCGCTTCAACCTGCGCCCGCCGGCTCACGTCCAGCTCCAGCAAATGGGCCTGGGCCGCGCCGCCCAGTTCCTGCTGCAGCGCCTCCAGCCGCTCCCGGCGACGGGCAGCGAGTATCAGGCGCCAGCCGGCGCCGGCCAGACGCCGGGCGGTGGCTTCGCCAAAACCGGAGGACGCGCCGGTGATCAGGGCAATCCGGGACATGCTTTTCTCCTTGTTCCTGCTCGTGGCGGGCCCGGCCGGGCGCCGGGTCGCCTGCGGCCAGTATAACCAGCGCGGCGCCCGCAACGTCTGTTTCCGGGGGTGACAGGGCTCGGCTACCCGTGTCGATGTGTAACTGGCTGAGCAATAGTGGAAATTCGCCACCTGCTTGCGGGCGGGGATGGGGCGATTTTCGACGCGGAGCCGCATTGAGAGGCCCGCGTCCCTGCTCCATATCTTTCTCTGTGCCTTGCACCCAAGAAGTGCCGACCCCGTGGCCGGCGGCATGAATAACGATGTCACACGAGGAGGAGAGCCATGCGCGAAGCCAAACAGGCGGCTGCCCGGGCTTACTGGAGAGAAAACCTCAGGTTGTTGCTCATATTGCTGGTGATCTGGTTCGCGGTGTCCTACGGGGCCGGCATCCTCTTCGCCGAGGCCCTCAACAACATCCAGATCGCCGGTTTCCCGCTGGGTTTCTGGTTTGCCCAGCAAGGGGCCATCTACACCTTCGTGGCGCTGATCTTCGTCTACGTCTTCCGGATGAATCAGCTCGATCGAAAATACGACGTGCACGAGGAGTAGCGCCATGAGCCAGCAAGCCCTGATCTATCTCTTCGTGGGCGTGACCTTCGCGCTGTACATCGGCATTGCCATCTGGTCCCGGGCCGGCTCCACCGGCGAGTACTACGTGGCCAGCAAGGGGGTATCGCCGTTCGCCAACGGCATGGCCACGGCGGCCGACTGGATGTCCGCGGCCTCCTTCATTTCAATGGCCGGCATCATCTCCTTCGCCGGTTACGACGGCGCGGTATACCTGATGGGCTGGACCGGCGGCTATGTGCTGCTCGCCATGCTCCTCGCGCCCTACCTGCGCAAGTTCGGCAAGTTCACCGTGCCGGACTTCATCGGCGAGCGCTACTACTCCCAGACGGCCCGGGTAGTGGCCATCGTGTGCGTGATCTTCATCTCCTTTACCTATGTGGCGGGGCAGATGCGTGGCGTGGGCATTGTCTTCTCCCGTTATCTGGAGGTGGACATTACCTGGGGGGTCATCATCGGCATGGCCATCGTGTTCGTCTACGCGGTGCTGGGTGGAATGAAGGGCATCACCTACACCCAGGTGGCGCAATACTGCGTGATGATCTTCGCCTATCTGGTGCCGGCAATCTTCATCTCCATACTGATCACCGGCGCGGCGATTCCGCAGATCGGCTTTGGCAGCACGGTAAGCGGCACCGACACCTGGTTGCTGGAGCGGCTCAACGGGCTGCATGAAGAGCTCGGCTTCTCGGCCTATACGGGTGGGTCGAAGTCCACCGTCGACGTGTTCTTCATCACCTTCGCCCTGATGGTGGGCACCGCCGGTCTGCCCCACGTGATCGTGCGCTTCTTCACCGTGCCCCGCGTGCGTGACGCCCGCCTGTCCGCCGGCTGGGCGCTGGTGTTCATCGCGATCCTCTACACCACCGCCCCGGCGGTGGGGGCCTTCGCCCGCACCAACCTGATCGAGACCGTGCACATGCAGGAGCGCGGCGCGCTGCCCGCCTGGTTCAGCACTTGGGAAGACGCGGGGCTGATCGAGTTTCAGGATCTGAACAACGATGGCGCGGTGCAGTACTTCAACGACGGCAATGCCGCCTACATGAGCGAGGTGGCCCAGCCCCGCGGCTGGGTCGGAGATGCGGAGGATCGCCTGCAGGGCGAGCTCTACGTGGATCGGGACATCATGGTGCTGGCCAATCCGGAGATCGCCCAGCTGCCGGCCTGGGTGGTGGCGCTGATGGCCGCCGGTGGCCTGGCCGCCGCGCTGTCCACGGCGGCGGGGCTGCTGTTGGTGATCTCCACCTCCATCTCCCATGACCTGCTCAAGCGGAACCTGATGCCCGGGATCAGCGACCGGGCGGAGTTGCTCGCGGCCCGCTTGTCGGCGGCCACGGCGATTGTCATCGCCGGTTACTTCGGCATCAATCCGCCGGGCTTCGTCGCTCAGGTGGTGGCTTTCGCCTTCGGGCTGGCGGCCAGTTCCTTCTTCCCGGCGATCATCATGGGTATTTTCTACAAGCGGATGAACAGGGAAGGCGCGATTGCCGGCATGGTGGTGGGGTTGGCCTTCACCTTCAGCTACATCGTTTTCTTCAAGTTCATCTCCCCGGAGCTGAACACCGCCGAACACTGGTGGTTCGGGGTGTCGCCGGAGGGCATCGGCACCCTGGGCATGATCTTCAACTTCGTGGTGGCGCTCCTCGTCTCCCGGCTGACCGCGCCGCCGCCGGAGGAGATCCAGCAGCTGGTTGAGGATATCCGCGTGCCGCGCGGGGCCCATGCGCCGGTGGCCGGCCACTGAGCCAGGCCCGCATGGGAAGCACATGATCCGGTTTCGGGGGGGGGAGGGCGGCTATGCTGCTCCGGCTGTGTCGGCGTCCGCCGCCCGGGCTACGGGCCTTGCAGGTTTGCGATCCGCTGGCGCCGCCCGGCCAGGCTCTGCCATTCGGCCAGTGTTTTCAGTCCCTGGCCCTTGGCCCGGCTGATCAGGATCAACAGCAGTTCGGCACTGGCGAAGGCATCGGCATAGGCGTCGTGGCGTTGCTCCGCGTCCAGTTCGAAGCGCGCGAGCCAGCCGTCCAATCCCTTGGGTGGGTCCGCGCTGGGGGCCAGTGCCGGTGCCAGCGCGGCCAGATCATGGAAGGGACCGGCCCGCCGGTAACCCAGCTCTCGGCGCCAGGCCCGGCGCAGCATGGCGTGATCGAAGGGTGCGTGAAAGGCGAAGACGGGGCTGTCGCCGAGATACTCCAGCAGGTCCATCAGGACAGGGGTTTCGGCCTCGCCCCGCGCGAGGCGTCCGGGAGACAGGCCGTGGACCAGGATGGTGCGCAGGCTGGCGCGCCCGGTGCGGTGCACGATGCGGTTAAATGGCCGCGCCAGGTCGATTTGCCCGCCTTCAATGGTCACCGCCCCGACACTGAGGATGCGATCGCGCCGGGGGTTCAGGCCGGTGGTTTCCAGGTCCAGCACCACCAGCCGGTCGTTCTGTGGGTAAATGTCCGCCGGCGGAAGGGGCGCGGGCAGGGCCTTCAGACGAGCGGCCAGCAACGGGTCGGGGCCGTGCAGGCGCTCTCGCCATTGTCGTAGCCAGGCGATCATCGGCTGAGCTGAAACTCGCTTGCCAAGCGTCGCTGCAGGCTGCGGGCCTGGCGGAACGCTTCCTTGAGGATGCGCCGCTCCAAGGGGTTGAGATTGTCCGGGTCGAGCTGATTGCTCAGCGGCTCCCCGGCCCGCTGCTGGCGCTCGTGCAGGCGCAGGCGCAGGCTTTGGACGAAGCCGTAGGCGTCGCGCCAGGCTCGCCCTTCGCGGGCGTTGATGGCCTCGATCCGCTCCAACGCGCGCAGCCGGTCGGGTGTGCCGGTTTCGGTAACGCCATGGGCGAGGGCCAGCACACGGGCGCTGTCGACGAAGGGGGTCAGGCCCTGCACCTTCAGGTCCAGCCGCTGGTCGCGGGTGACGAAGTCGCGCAGCAGCCCCAGGGGCGGGCGGCTGTGCAGGGCGTTAGCGGCCAGCATGTGTTGGAACAGGCTGTTGCCACGGGCAAGGGCGAGCATCTCTCGCTGTAGTCGCTCCACCGGTTCCGCCGGACCGTGAATGTGGCGCAGATCGAAGAAGATTGCCGAGCGCAGCAGGTTCTCGGGCGTGCACTGCGCGACGATGCCATGGAAGTGTTCGCGCCATTCCACGGCGCTCAGGCACAGGGCCGGGTTGCCGGCCATGATGTTGCCCTTGCACAGGCTGAGGCCCACGTCGGCCAGTGCCTGGTTGATGTCCCGCGCCAGGGGCAGCAGCCGCTGGCGCAGGCGCTCGGTGTTCTCCCCCGGGGGTGGCTCGAACAGGATGCCGTTGTCCTGGTCGGTGTGCAGGGTCTGCTCGCGCCGCCCCTCGCTGCCGAAGGCCAGCCAGCTGAAGGGGGCGGGCGTGTCGCCGTGGCGCGCTTGGCACAAGGTGATGCAGCGGCTGACCATGCGGTCGTTGAGGGTGGTGATCAGCTTGTTGATCTGCTCGGCCGCGGCGCCGTGGATGAGCATGGCGTCGATGAGTTCGCTGATCCGCGGGCGCAGCGCCCCGAGCGCCGGGACCGAATCGGCGGCATTGATGCAGCGGGCGAGATTCACCAGGCTCACCCGCTGCAGCGCGAAAAGATCCCGCTCGGAAACCACCCCGCGCAGCCGCCCGTGCTCCACCACCAGCATGTGGCGTATGCCTTCGCCGGCCATATACACGGCGGCGTCGAAAGCGTAGGCGGCGGGGGGCAGGCTGCGCAGCCGGGTGCTCATCACCGCCTTCAGGGGGGTGTCCAGCGCGGGCTGTGCGTCGGCGACGACACGGCGCAGATCATGCAGCGTGAAGACCCCCAGCGGGCGCTGTCGGGCATCGGTGATGACGACGCTGCCCACGTTCTCCCGGTGCATCAAGGACACGGCCTGGCGTATGCCCAGCTCTGGCGGCGCGGTTACGGGGGGGCGCCGGATCAGCGCGGCGAGCGGCGTGTCCAGCCCGTCGCCGCCGCCGGCGCGCTCGGCGGCACCGCCACGCAGCTGTTGGCCGACCTTCTGCATCAGGCTGCTGATGCCGCGCAGGCAGAAATCCCGAAACGCCGCGTTGGCCTGGAAGACGGTGGCGAAGTCCGCCTGGGGAATGCTCAGGCAGAAGCTGTCCTCGGCGGCGCGGTACAGCGTACGGGTCGGGCGTTCGCCAAGCAGTGCGCCGATGGGGAAGGCCTCCCCGGGATGCAGCTCCAGGGTGAGCTGGCCCCGTGTCTCGCCCTCGCTGGGGCGCTCGCCCCGCACCAGGCCCTGCTTGACGATGTAGAGCTGGCGCACGCGGCCCTCGTCGGGGGCGAGGATGGTTTGCTCGGCGGCGTGGAAGCCGAGCCGCGCGTGGCCGAGCAGGGTTTGCAACTGCTCATCGGTGAGCTGATCGAAGGGCTCGTGCTGGGCGAGAAAGCGGCCAAGGCCGGCGAGGTTCTGCCGCACCGCCTCCCGAGCCTGGTAGGAGTCATCCGCCATGCCCTGTCCTGTGAGCGTTGCCTGACTCTTCTACAGTATGGAAGGCCGGGGAGGGGGCTGCCAGCGGGGCCGAGACAGCCGGAGGGCGGAAAAATTGTGATGGACCTCGCAATATTGCGACGCAACATATTGCGCGGCGCAACATGAATTGGCATACTGGCCATCTCCTCCTTCGATATCTCCTGGATATCGTTAGCCCGCCACCCTTGGCGGGCTTTCTTTTTTCCGGCTCATGAACTCCGATCGGTTCCGCCCGAGCCGGTTTGGTAACCCACTTCGTGCTCGCTCAGATAGTCCCTGATCAACTGCCGCACCACCTGGGAAGGCGTTCGGTCCTGGGTGGCGCACAGTTGTTCGAAGGCCCGTTTCTTGTTCGGGTCTATCAACAGGGTGAGGCGGGCGGTCTTTTGTTCCATGGGAAAGTTTCCTGGCGATAGTCGATGAATGCGGCCGTGCGCTCGCGGCCTGCGGCGCATCAACGGGGCGGCCCTGGCTGAACATTAACATGTGATGTTAATCTGATGCACATACCTGCGCTACGAACGGGGTCGCCGCTGATGGCACAATCACGCTTCTTGCCGCGCTTCGCCGCCGGGCTGCGCACCGCCTGGGCCGAGGGCTATAGCCTCGCCGACCTGCGCCACGATGTGATGGCGGGCCTGGCCGTGGGCACCGTGGCGGTGCCCTTGTCCATGGCCTTGGCCATCGCGACCGGGGTGCCGCCCCAGCACGGCCTGTACACGGCCATCGTCGCCGGCCTGGTGATCGCCCTGACGGGTGGGGCCCGCTTCAATGTTTCCGGGCCCACGGCGGCTTTCGTCGTGATCCTGTTTCCCATCGTCCAGCAATACGGCCTGGGCGGGCTGCTCATCGCCTCGCTCATGGCCGGACTGATTCTGCTCGCCTTGGGGATGGCCCGGCTGGGGCGCTTGATTCAGTTTGTGCCCTACCCGGTGGTGCTGGGCTTCACCGCCGGGATCGCCGTGGTCATTGCCACCCTGCAGGTGCCGGATTTCCTGGGCCTGGAGCTGGGCGGGCCGGGGGAGCATTTCGTCGACAGCGTGGGGCTGATTCTGGCGGCCTTGCCTACGGTCAATGGGTTCGAGCTGGCGGTGGGCGCCTTCGCTCTGGGGGTGATGCTGCTCTGGCCGCGCCTGGGGGTGCCTGTCCCCGCGCCGCTGGTGGGGCTGGCGGTGGGGGCTGTGGCGGCTTGGCTGCTCAACCAGTATCTGGGTGGCCAGGGGGGTGAGCTGGTGGAAACCATCGCCTCGCGCTTCAGTTGGGAGGCGCAGGGACGGACGGGGCAGGGGATTCCGCCCGTTCCGCCGGTGCCGGTGTTGCCTTGGGAATTGCCGGGCCCGAATGGCGAGCCGCTGGTTGTGAGCTACGAGTTGCTGCGTGAGCTGCTCGGACCGGCTTTCGCCATTGCCATGCTGGGGGCCATTGAATCGCTGCTGTGTGCCGTGGTCGCGGACGGCCTGACCAAGACCCGCCATGACCCGGATGCGGAACTGGTGGGGCAGGGGTTGGGTAATATCGTCGCGCCCTTTTTCGGCGGCATCACCGCCACCGCCGCCATTGCCCGCACGGCGACCAATATTCGCAGCGGCGCGCGCTCGCCGGTGGCCGCGGCGGTGCATGCCCTGGTGGTGCTGCTGGCGGTGGTGGGGTTGTCGGGTCTGCTGGGGCTGGTGCCCATGGCGGCGCTGGCGGCCTTGTTGTTCATCGTCGCCTGGAACATGAGCGAGGCGCGGCATTTCCGCCATGCCCTGCGCGCGGCGCCGCCCGGTGATGTGCTGGTGCTGTTGAGCTGCTTCAGCCTGACCGTGCTGGTGGATATGGTGCTGGCGGTAGCCGTGGGCGTGGGCCTGGCCGCCGCCCTGTTCATCCGGCGCATGGCCGCGCTGACCGAAGGCGGGCGGGTGGATGGCGGCGCCCTGCCCGAGGGCGTGGTCGTTTACGAAGTGAACGGTCCGCTGTTCTTCGGCGCGGCTGAAAAGGCCCTCAGCGCGCTGCGTGTCGTGGATTCGGGCGTGAACACGGTGATCATCGACATGCATGATGTGCCGAGCATGGACGGCACGGCCATTTTTGCCCTGGATTCGCTGATGGCGGACATGGAGCAGGCTGGTGTGCGGCTGGTGCTGGTGGGGCTGCCGGGCCGGCTCATCATGAAGCTGCGGCGGGCCGGTTTGCGCAAGGTGCCGGGGAGTATCGCCTGGTGTCGCAATATGGCCCAGGCGAACCGGCTGGTCTGGCGCTGGCAAGACCGGCGCGCCTGAGGCCCCGCGCCGGGGCTCAGAGGCAGACGTCGGGCAGCGATGCCGAGCGCGTGCCCGGCAGGGGCAGGTCGTCGGGGCGGCGGAAGGTGAACACGGCCGCGTATTTAGTGCCGGATTCATGGTTGCGTGTGGCCGCATGCAGCAGCCGGCAGTGAAAGAAGAGCACATCGCCGGCCTGCAGTTCCACCGCCTGCGCGTCTCCCAGCAAGGGCTGGTTCTCGGGCAGATCGTTGCGGAAGAACAGGGCCTCGTCGAAGCGCGCCTGCGCCAGCGTCAGGCGATGGGAGCCCGGGATCAGTTGCAGCCCGCCGTTGCGCCTATGCTCGTGCCCCAGGGCCAGCCAGGCGGTGATCAGCTCCGCGCGGCTATAGCGCCAGTAACGAATGTCCTGATGCCAGAGGGTGTCGCTGCTGAAGCGCGGGTGCTTGGTCATGATGCAGTTGTGGTGTGCCAGCGGCATCCGCACCCGGGGGCCCAGCAATTGGTGCAGACGAAGCAAGAGCGCCGGGTCGTGCACCCAGGCACGCAAGGCGGGGGCGCGATGATAGGCCTGCAGCAGGCGGCGCACCACCTGGCCGCCCTCGGCCTGGCGGGAGGCGGGGGCGCCGGGGTACACCAGGTCGGCCTCCAGTTCCAGCGGCTCCCGGCGCTCGGCCAGCTGGGCGAGGGTGATCTGGCGTATGGCGCTCACCGTGGTCTCGTCGGCCAGGCCCCGGGCGATGAGATAGCCCTGCTCCGCGAAGAAGGCCTGCTCAGCCTGGCTGAAACCGGGGTCCGTGCGGCGCGGGGTGCCGGACGCTGAGCTGCGCATGGCAAGGCGATCCTGTGGCTGGAAGGTGGGCCGATTCTACGGCAAAAGCGTGGATGAGGCAGGCGTGCGGGCAAAAAAAAGCGGCAACCGGGGAGGTTACCGCAGAGAGGCATAAAAACTATGCCGAGGAGGAGATGTTTGGAGCCTGGGCCGGCCGGGCCGACCCGCGAAGTTCTCCGCTTTTTCAGGAGCCTCGCGCTCAACGTGGGAGCCATTATAGCGGCGCTTTGCTGCGCAGCAACATGTAAAAACTAACCCTAAGGGATAGAAAAAATACCCCTCTTGGGCTCGATGCCCGCGGCGCCTGCTGATTGGCCCGGTCGCCGGCGGGCCGGCCATGTTCGGCACCTGTAACGATATTGAAACAGGCGGGCCGCGCCCCATCTGGAAAGGTAAGCCGGCTGAAAGCCGTGGCAGCTTGTCGCGGACTCCGGATCCGGCCTGGCCTGATAGCGGACTGAAGGAGTGGTTCTCATGACGTACGGACCCCGCCACGCCCATGCCTTGGCTCTTGCGCTGCTGTTCGCCGGCCCCGCGGCGGCCGTCGACGAACTGGATATCCTGCGCAATATGTACGCCAAAGGTTACATCGATGACCCCCCGCCCGCGAACCTGCCCGGTGCCACTTCCATCGGGGTGGACCCGCTCGCGGTGGAAATGCGCCTCGCCTACCTGGAGGGACAGGATCGGGCGCGCCAGCTGGCCCTGGACAGGCGCATGGACCAGCAGCGCGCCGAGCGGGACCGCATTGCGGAGATGGAGTTGCAGCGGCGCCAGGGTGAGCAGGACGCGCAGCGCCGGGCCCGCCTGGACGAGGAGCGCCGGCTGGAGCGGGAGCGCCGGGCCATGAGCGAGCCGGGCGCCGTGGGGCGCGAAGGCTTCGACGAGCGGAGCTTCGCCGGGGATGCGACCGGCAAGCAGGTTGTGGTCTGGAGCAATAACCCGGCGCAGGACCCGCGCACCGAGCAGCCCAATGTGGTGGCGGTGGTGCCCCCGGTGGCGGAATCGGCGCTGCGGGACATGCAGCAGGACCTGAGCGCCGCCGGCTACGATGTGCAGGTGAACGGTCGTTGGGATGCGCAGACTCATCAGGCGCTGAGCCGCTTCCAGCAGTCTCAGGGGCTTGCCTCGGAGGGTTTGATGGAGCCGCGGACCCTGGCCCGGCTGGATGCGGCCGGTACGCAGCGCCAGCGGGCCCAGGCGGCGGAGGAGGAGCCGCCCCGGGGCTGACGCCCGGCTTGGATGAGGCCCCGGTGCTGGCCTGACGCGGTGTGGCCGCCGCGTCAGGTCGTGGTCTGCTCGGCCACGAAACGGGCCAGCGCGATGGCCAGGGCCAATATCAGCGGACCGGTAACCAGGCCGATCATGCCGAAGGCCATGGCGCCGCCGATGATGCCGATGAATACGGTCAGGGTGCCGATATGCCCGCGCCCGGAAATCAGCACCGCGCGCAGCACGTTGTCGCTGCTGGCTACCAACAGGCCCCAGGCGAGCATCAGCGCCGCGGAGATCCAGCGATCCGCCATCAGCAGAGCGATCACCGCCGGGCCCCAGACCAGCGGCGTGCCGGCCAGCGGCAACAGCGCGAACAGCGCCGCCAACGCGCCGAAGACCACCGGCGAGGGCAGCCCCGTCACCGCGAAGCCCACGCCCACCATCAGCCCCTGTACCACGGCGGTGAGCACATTGCCGTAGATCACCGCGTAGGTGACTTCCGCCACATGGCTGAAAAGGCGTTCCCGGTCCGCGATGGGTAAGGGAATCATGCGTCGGACCCGCCCGAGCATGGCGCTGCCGTCGCGGATGAAGAAGAACAGGCTGAACAGGGTGATACCCAGGCCGAACACCCGCCCCACGGCGCCCAGCAGCACCTTGCCGCTGAGCTCGGCGAGCTGCCCCAGACCCGATTCGGTGATCTTCCCCGACCATTCCGCCAGCCGCCCCGGGTCGATGTTGAGCAGACCCCGCAGCCATAGCAGCGGACCGCTGATCACCGGCATGGTCTCCAGCGGGCGGTTGGCGTTGGCATCGGCCAGTTGCGCCACCAGTTCCAGCAATTCCCTGAGCTGCCCGACGAAGGCCGCGGTGAGCGCGGTGAGCGGGCCGGTGATGAGCAGCAGGGAGAGCAGCGTGAGCAGGCCGGCGGAGAGGTTGCGCCGATGACGCAGCCGCCGGCACAGCCAACGGTGCAGGGGGTGGAGCAGAAAGGCGAGCAGCACGCCCCAGGTGAGGGGCGCCAGCAGGGGCGAGAGCACCTGATACAGCAGGTACCCCAGCCCCAGCAGGGTCAGCAGGGCGAAGGTGCGGGTATAGAAGGACACGCCATTGCTGCTCGCCATGGCCGCCGCGGGCTCCGAAAGGTTGTTGATGCTCCCTGGGAAATGGGGGTGGCGCGGGCTTTTTCAGTCCTTCAGCCGATACCCGGTTTTGAAGATCCAGCCGATCAGCCCCAGACACAGGGCGAGGAATAGCGCGATCATGGCCAGGCTCGCCTCCAGGCTGACATCCCCCACCCCGTAGAAGCTCCAGCGAAACCCGCTGATCAGGTACACCACCGGGTTGAACAGGCTCACGCTCTGCCAGAACGGCGGCAGCATGTCGATGGAATAGAAACTGCCCCCGAGGAAGGCCAGCGGCGTGATGATCAGCAGCGGCACCAGTTGCAGTTTCTCGAAGTTGTCCGCCCAGATGCCGACGATGAACCCCAGCAGGCTGAAGCTGAAGGCGGTGAGCAGCAGGAACAGCAACATCCAGAAGGGGTGCAGGATTTGCAGCGGCACGAAGAAGTTCGCGGTGAACAGGATCACCAGGCCCAGGATGATCGCCTTGGTGGCGGCCGCGCCCGCGTAACCCAGCACCACTTCCATGGAGGAGATCGGGGCGGAGAGCACCTCGTAGATGGTGCCCGAGAAGCGCGGAAAGTAGATGCCGAAGGAGGCGTTGGACACGCTCTGGGTGAGCAGCATGAACATGATCAGCCCCGGCACGATGAAGGCGCCATAGCTCACCCCGTCCACCTGTTCGATGCGCGAGCCTATGGCCGAGCCGAACACCACGAAGTACAGGCAGGTGGTCACCACCGGCGAGACCAGGCTCTGCAGCAGGGTGCGCTTCATGCGCGACATCTCGAAGCGGTAGATGGCCCAGACCGGATGCAGATTCATGGGCTCTCCCGTACCAGGCTGACGAAGATCTGCTCCAGCGAGCGCTGCTCGGTGCGCAGATCGGTGAAGGCGATGTTGGCCGCGCTCAGCGCCTCCAGCAGGCCGTTGATGCCGTGATCGGAGTCCGGGTCATCGTAGGTGTAGGTGAGCTCGTCACCCGCCTCGTTCAGGCTGAGGGAGTAGCCGGCCAGCGACCCCGGCAGTTCTCCCAGCGGCGCGCGCAGATGCAGGATCAGCTGCTTGCGCCCCAGCTTGCTCATCAGTCGCTGCTTGTCCTCCACCAGCACCAGCTCGCCGCGGTTGATCACGCCGATGCGCTCGGCCATCTCCTCGGCTTCCTCGATGTAATGGGTGGTGAGGATGATGGTCACGCCCCGCTCGCGCAGGCCCCGCACCAGTGTCCACATCTCCCGGCGCAGCTCCACATCCACCCCGGCGCTGGGTTCGTCCAGGAACAGGATGCTGGGCTCGTGGGCCAGGGCCTTGGCGATCAGCACCCGGCGTTTCATGCCCCCGGAGAGGGTGCGCAGTTGCGCATCGCGCTTGTCCCACAGGGCCAGATCCCGCAGCACCTGCTCCAGCCAGGCCGGGTCGGGCTTGCGGCCGAACAGCTCCCGGCTGAAGCGCAGAGTGCTCCAGACGGTTTCGAACACATCGGTGGTGAGTTCCTGGGGCACCAGCCCGATGCGCGAGCGGGCCGCGCGGTATTCGCGCCGGTGATCGAAGCCTTCCACCAGCACTTGCCCGGCGCTGGGGGTAACGATGCCGCAGACGATGCTGATCAGGGTGGTCTTGCCCGCGCCGTTGGGCCCGAGCAGGGCGAAGATCTCCCCACGGCGCACGGTCAGATCCACCGCCTTCAGCGCCTCGTGGCCGTCGGCGTAGGTCTTGCGCAGGCCTTTGATGGCGATGGCGGGGGTATCTGTGTTCAAGAGTGCTCGTCGGCTGCCGTGGGGAAAGGCCCAGTCTACCCAAAGCGGGCCGGTCGCGGCCACGGGTGGGCGAGTGGATGACACGGGTCAATTTGCCCGCTTTCCACTCCGCCCATACTCTGCTGAACACCCCAATAAGCACCAAACAGGAAGTGGCCACTTGAGCAAGGCAACGAAGAACGAGCAACGCGGCGCCTGGCATGCCCAGGACGCGGCGTCGGTCCTGGCCTCGCTGGCGGCGAGCGAGCAGGGGCTGGGCGCGGAGCAGGCCGACGAGCGGCTGCGCGAACACGGCGCCAACGCGCTACCCCAGGGCAAGAGCCGCGGGCCGCTGCGCCGCTTCCTGGCCCAGTTCAATAATCTGCTGCTGCAGGTGCTGTTGGTGGCGGCCGTCATCACCGCGTCGATCGGCGAGTACGTGGACTCCGTGGTCATCCTGGCGGTCAGCCTCTTGAACGCCGTGATCGGCTTCATTCAGGAGGGCAAGGCGGAACGGGCACTGGGGGCGATCAAGAACATGCTCTCGCCCAGCGCCTCGGTACTGCGCGAGGGCAAGCGGCTGACCGTGCCCGCCGCGGAGCTGGTGCCGGGGGATGTGGTGCTGATCGAATCCGGCGACCGGGTGCCGGCGGATCTGCGCCTGCTGCGGGTGAAGGGGCTGCAGGTGCAGGAGGCGGCGTTGACCGGTGAATCCCTGCCGGTGGACAAGCAGACCGCGGCGGTGGCCGAGGACGCGGCGTTGGCGGACCGCGCCAGCATGGCCTACTCCGGCACCCTGGTGAGCTTCGGCCAGGCCACGGGTGTGGTGGTGGCCACCGGCGCCCGGACAGAGCTTGGGCGGATCAGTCGCATGCTCAGCGAAGTGCAGAGCCTGGAAACACCGTTGCTGCGCCAGATCGACGCTCTGGCGCTGCGACTCACGATAGCCGTGTTCGGTCTGGCCGCCCTGGTCTTCCTGGTGGCGATCTGGTGGCACGGGTATCCGCTCAGCGATTCCTTCATCGCCGTGGTCAGCCTGGCCGTGGCGGGTATCCCCGAGGGGTTGCCGGCGATACTGACCATTACGCTGGCCATTGGCGTGCAGCGCATGGCGAGCCGCCACGCCATCGTGCGCCGCCTGCCGGCGGTGGAGACGCTCGGCTCCGTGTCGGTGATCTGCTCCGACAAGACCGGCACGCTCACGCGCAACGAGATGACCCTGCGCAGCGTGGTCGCCGCCGGGAAGCTGTATCAGACGACCGGCGTGGGCTATGACCCCCATGGCGATTACCGGGATGGCGAACAGGTGGTGGAGTCGGCGCAAACGCCGGTGCTCAACGAGCTGGTGCGGGCCGTGGCCCTGTGCAACGACGCCGCCCTCTATCCCACCGAGGACGGCGGCTGGCGGGTGGAGGGCGACCCGATGGAAGGCGCGCTGCTCACCGCCGCCCGCAAGTCAGGCCTGGAGCCGGCCGCCGAGCGCAAGAGCCTGCCGCGTACCGATGTCATCCCCTTCGATGCGGCTCATCGTTTCATGGCCACCCTGCATCATGATCACCAGGGGCAAGGCAGTATCTATCTCAAGGGCGCGCCGGAGCAGGTGCTGGATGTCTGTGCCGGCGAACGCCACGCCGACGGTGATCGTCAGCTGTCGCGCGAGTATTGGGAGGCCCGCATCGCCGAGCTGGCCGCCCGGGGCGAGCGGGTGCTGGCGGTGGCGACGAAGCCCGCCCGGGGCAGCCATCAGGCACTGCGCTTCGAGGATGTGGGGGAAGGCCTGATCCTGCTCGGCCTGGTGGGCCTGATCGACCCCCCGCGGGAGGAAGCCGTGCAGGCCGTGGCCGACTGCCAGTCCGCCGGCATTCGGGTGAAGATGATCACCGGCGATCACGGTGGCACCGCCAGCGCCATTGCCGCGCAGCTGGGCCTGGTGAACAGTGCCGACGTGGTCACCGGCGCCGAAGTCGAAGCGATGGATGACGTGGCTCTGGCTCAGCGGGTGATCGAGGTGGATGTGTTCGCCCGCGCCGCCCCCGAGCACAAGCTGCGCCTGGTGCAGGCGCTGCAGGCCCGGGGGGCGACCGTGGCCATGACCGGCGACGGCGTCAACGACGCGCCCGCGCTGAAACGCTCCGATGTGGGCGTCGCCATGGGGCAGAAGGGCACCGAGGCGGCGCGGGAGGCGGCCGAGATGGTGCTGGCCGACGACAATTTCGCCTCCATTGCCCATGCCGTACGCGAGGGGCGCACGGTCTACGATAACCTCAAGAAGGCGGTGACCTTCCTGCTGCCCATCAACGGTGGCGAATCCATGGCCATTGTCGCCGCGATCCTGCTGGGCCTTACCCTGCCCATCACGCCCTTGCAGATTCTGTGGGTGAACATGGTCAGCTCCATTGGTCTGGGGCTGGTGCTCGCCTTCGAGCCCACCGAGCCGGATGTGATGCGCCGCGCGCCACGCCCGCCGCGGGAGCCCCTGCTCACCGGCTTTCTCGTCTGGCGGGTGTTGCTGGTCTCCAGCCTGTTTCTGGCCGGCATCTTCGCCGCCTTCACCCTGGCCCGGGAGGCCGGCGCCACGGTGGAGAAGGCACGCACGCTGGCGGTGAATGCCCTGGTGGTGATGGAGGTGTTCTACCTGTTCAGCGTGCGCTATCTGCGTAGCCCCTCGCTCACCTGGCGCGGGCTGATGGGCACCGGGCCGGTGCTCTGGGCGCTCGCCGCGGTGATCAGCCTGCAGCTCCTGTTCACCTACGCGCCGTTCATGGCGAGCCTGTTCGAAACCCGGCCGGTGAGCGTCATCGAAGGGCTGGGCGTGATCGGCCTGGGCGTGCTGGTGTTCGTGATCCTGGAGTTGGAAAAGCAGGTCCGGCGCCTGCTGCGCCTGGGGCCGAGCAGCGAGCGCCCCCACGGCGAGGCATGAGGCCATGGTCGCCGAGGCGGTGTTCGCGGCGCGGGGCCTTACCAAGACCTACCGGATGGGTGAGGTGGAGGTTCGGGCCCTGCGCGGCGTGGATCTAGACCTGTACCGGGGGGAGTTCGCGGTGCTGCTGGGGCCTTCGGGCAGTGGCAAATCCACCCTGCTGAATATTCTTGGTGGCCTGGATACCGCCAGCGGTGGGACACTGAGCTGCCAGGGGCGGGACCTGCTGCACGCCTCCGAGACGGAGCTCACCGAGTTCCGCCGCCATTTCGTCGGTTTCGTGTTCCAGTTCTACAACCTCATCCCCAGCCTCACCGCGCTGGAGAACGTCGCCGTGGTCACCGAGATCGCCCGCGACCCCATGAGTCCGGCGGAAGCGCTGGCGCTGGTGGGTCTGCAAGCACGCGGCAACCATTTCCCCGCGCAACTCTCCGGCGGTGAGCAGCAGCGGGTGGCCATCGCCCGGGCCATCGCCAAGCGCCCCGCGGTGCTGCTGTGTGACGAGCCTACCGGCGCGCTGGATTCGAAGACCGGCATCGTCGTCCTGGAGGCGCTGGAGCGGATCAACACCGAGCTGGGCGCCACCACGGCGGTGATCACCCATAATGCCGCCATCGCTGACATGGCCCACCGGGTGATTCATTTCGCCGACGGCCAGATTCAGTCCGTGCGGGAGAATGCCGCCCGGCGCCACCCCCGGGAGCTGGTCTGGTGAGCGTGCTCGCTCGCAAGCTGCGCCGCGAGCTGTGGCAGCTGCGGGCCCAGGTGCTGGCCATCGGTGTGGTGATCGGCGGGGGCGTGGCCACCCTGATCATGGCGGTGAGCAGCCTGCGGGCGCTCACCGAAACCCGCGACGGCTTCTATCGCGATTATCGCTTCGCCGATGTGTTCGTCAGCCTCACCCGCGCCCCCGAACCGCTGGCCGAGCGCCTGGCGGCGATTCCCGGGGTGGCCCGGGTGGAAACCCGTATCGTCGCCGGCGCGAATCTGGAGGTGCCCGGCTTTGATCAGCCGGTTACCGCCCGGCTGGTGTCCCTGCCGGAAGGGCAACGACCGAGTCTGAACGATCTGTTCCTGCGGCGCGGGCGCCTGCCCCGCCCTGGGCGGGCCGAGGAAGTGGTGCTGAGCGAGGCCTTCGCCGAGGCCCAGGATCTCTCGCCGGGGGATACGCTCAACGCGGTGATCTACGGCCGCCGTCAGCCGTTGCGCGTGGTGGGCATCGGGCTCAGCCCCGAGTTCATCTACCAGATTCGCCCCGGCGATTTTCTCCCCGACCACGCCCGCTACGGCGTGCTGTGGATGAACCGGGAAGCGTTGGCCGCGGCGCTGGACCGGGAGGGCAGCTTCAACGATGCGCTGATCGGCCTGCAGCGCGACGCGGTGGAGGCCGGGGTGATCACTCGGCTCGACGCCCTGCTCGCCCCCTACGGCAGCACAGGCGCCATCGGGCGGGCCGATCAGGCCTCCCACCGTTACCTGGCCTCGGAGCTGGCGCAGATCGCCACGATGGTGCGTACCGTGCCGACCATCTTCCTGGGGGTGGCGGCCTTTTTGCTTTATGTGGTGATGGCCCGGCTGATCGCCACCCAGCGCGAGCAGATCGGCGTGCTCAAGGCCTTTGGCTACGGCAATGGCGCCATCGGCCTGCACTATGCCCAGCTGGTCCTCGCCATCGCCCTGGTGGGCTATCTGATGGGCGCGCTGGCCGGGGTCTGGCTGGGGCAACACATGGCCGGGTTGTACGCCACCTTCTTTCGCTTTCCCTATCTGGAATACGGCATCAACGGTCGGGTGCTAATCATCGCCGCTCTGGTGACTGCGGCCGCGGCCCTGGGGGGCAGCTGGGGCGCGCTGCGACGGGCGGCCGGGCTGCCGCCGGCCGAGGCCATGCGTCCGGCGCCGCCGGCGAGCTTTCGCCCCACCCTGGTGGAGCGGCTGGGCCTGGCCCGCTGGCTGCGCCCCAGCGCGCGCATGATGCTGCGCTCACTGGAGCGCCGCCCGCTGCGCGCGTTGCTCTCCATCCTGGCCATCGCCTTCGCCTGTGCCATCCTGCTTATCGGCCGCTTCCAGAGCCAGGCCATCGACGCCCTGGTGGAGCGCCAGTTCGAGCAGGTGCAGCGGGAGGATCTGCGCGTGAGTTTCAACGAGCCGGTGGGCGCCCGCGCTCTCGACGAGCTGCGCGCACTGCCCGGGGTCCTGCTCGCCGAGGGCCTGCGCAGCGCCCCGGTGGAGCTGATCCATGGCCATCGTCGCTACCGCCTGGCGCTGCAGGGCTTGCCGGCGGCGAGCGAGCTGCGCCGCCTGATCACCCCCGACAACGGGCGCCTGGCGCCGCCCGCCGAGGGGCTGTTGCTCACCGATTACCTGGCCGGACTGCTGGCCGCGGCGCCCGGCGACAGGCTCACGGTGCGTTTTCTGGACGAGCGCCGCGCCACCGTGGAGCTGCCCGTGGCTGGCGTGATCGAGGAATATCTGGGGGTATCCGCCTACCTGCGGCGCGACCGCCTGAGCGTGCTGCTGCGCGAGCAGGGCCGGATCAGCGCGGCGCTGCTCGCCGTCTCGCCGACGCACATGCCGCAGGTGCTGGCGGAACTGGATCGGCGCCCCGCGGTGCTGGGCGTGACCCAGCGCCGCGCCGCGGTGGACAGTTTCTACGAGAACATGGCCGGCTCGGTGCTGATCTTCACCTTCGTCAGCACGCTGCTGGCCGCCTCCATCGCCTTTGGGGTGGTCTACAACAACGCCCGCATCGCCCTGGGCGAGCGTTCGCGGGAGCTGGCCAGCCTGCGGGTACTGGGCTACCGGCGCCACGAGGTGGCCTGGATTCTGCTTGGCGAGCAGGCGCTGCTCAGCCTGCTCGCCATCCCGCCGGGGCTTTTGCTGGGTTACGGCCTGTATGCGGCCGTCGCCGCCGCCTCGGCCTCGGAGATGTTCCGCATCCCGGTGTTGTGGTCCACCCAGGCGGTGGTGTTCACCGTGCTGGTGCTGGCCGCGGTGTGGCTGCTCTCCGCCTGGGCCATGGCGCGGCGGGTGAATCGACTGGATATGGTCGCGGTGTTGAAAACCCGGGAGTGAGTGATGCGTGTTGCCCTGAAACGATGGTTCTACCTGCTGCTGGCCCTGGGGGTGCTGGTGTTGCTGGTGCTGGGCCTGCGCCCCGCACCGTTGCAGGTGGATGTGCAGCCCGTGGTGGAGGCGCCGCTGATGCAGAGCGTGCGGGCCGAGGGGCGCACCCGGGTGCTGGACCACTACGAGATCACCGCGCCGATCAGCGGAGAGCTGGCCCGGCTAGAGCTGGATGTGGGTGACCCGGTGAGTCGCGGCCAGGCCCTGCTGCGCATCCGGCCGCTGCCGGCGCCGGCCCTGGATGCCCGACGCATGGCTGAGCAGCAGGCCCGGGTGCGGGCAGCGCAAAGTGCGCTTGCTGCCGCCGAACAGGAGGTGGCGGCCGCGCAGGCCCAGGCCGAACGCGCCGCCCAGGCGCTGGCCCGAGCCGAGGCCATGCGCCAGGAGGGTTATCTCAGCGAGCAGGAGCTGGAGGCCGCCCGGGCCGAGGCGCGCGCCGGCGCCGCACGGCTTGCCTCGGCCCGTTTCCGGGGTCGCACCGCAGGTCACGAACTGGAGGCGGCGCGCAGCACCCTCGCGTATCTGGGCGGCGAGCGCAGCGCTTTGGAGGGCATTGCGCTGAACTCGCCGGTGGATGCCCATGTGCTGGCGCGCCCGCAGGAGAGCGAGCGGGTGGTGCAGGCCGGCGAGTTGCTGCTCACCCTGGGGGATACTCGGCGGCTGGAAGCGGTGGTGGATGTGCTCTCGGCGGACGCGGTGCGGCTCGCGCCCGGCATGCGGGTGCTGCTGGAGCATACCGGCCTGGCGCGGACGCTGGACGGCCAGGTGAGGCGCATCGAGCCGGTGGCCTTCACGGAGGTGTCCGCCCTGGGGGTGGAGGAGCAGCGGGTCAATGTGATCGTGGCCTTGGATTCGCCCCCTGAACAATGGCAGCGCCTGGGGCACGGCTACCGGGTGGATGCCCGTTTCGTGCTTTGGGAGAGTGAGCGCACCCTGCAGCTTCCGGAAAGCGCGGTGTTCAGCGTGGATGGGGAGAGCGCGGTCTTCGTGCTGGAAGAGGGTGGGGCGGTGCTGCGCCGCGTGGGTCTGGGGCGCCGCGGCGGCCTCCAGGTACAGGTGCTGGAGGGCCTGCGCGCGGGGGAGCGGGTGGTTATCTACCCGCCTCGGGAATTGCAGGCGGGGGCGCGGATCAGAGCGCGCTGAGCAGCGGTGCCAGGGCCGCCCTGTCCGTCGGGCGCACCACCCGGGCCTGTTCTTCGCCATCGCGCAGCAGGATCAGGGTGGGCCAGAGCTTGACGCCGAACTGTCGGCCCAGCCGCTTGCCGCGGCCATCCTCGATCTTCAGCTGCCGCAACCGCGGGAACTCCCGCAGGATGTCGTCGAGCAGCGGCTCCGCGGCGCGGCAATGGCCGCACCAGGGGGTGCCGAACACCAGCAGCAGGGGGCCTTGCTCGGCCTGAAGTTCGGTGAGATCCGGTGCGTTCTGTTGATAGGGCTGATCAGTCATGTTCGCTCTTCGTGATCTCCGTGCGGGTGAAGGGCTGCTTGCCAGTGTGGACCCGTCCGGTGTGGGCACGGTTCCGCTTGTGCTCGGCGCTCCGCCGCCCCACTTGAGGGGAAGAATCAGACCGCAATGATCAGGGAGATCGTGATGACGGAGCAACTGCAGGGCAAGCGGGTGGCGATCCTGGTGTCCCATGGCTTCGAACAGTCCGAGATGACCGAGCCGCGTCGGGCACTCGATGAGTCGGGCGCCGAGACGGTGCTGGTCTCGCCGGTGAGCGGCCGGGTGAAGGGCTGGCGACACAAGGAGTGGGGTGATGAATTCCCGGTGGATCTGGCCCTGGGGCAGGCGCGGGCGCAGGACTTCGATGCCCTGGTGCTGCCGGGTGGGCAGATGAACCCGGACAATCTGCGCATGAACAGCGCCGCGGTGGATCTGGTGCAGGGTTTTATCGCCGCCGGCAAGCCGGTGGCGGCCATCTGCCATGGGCCCTGGCTGCTGGTGGAGGCGGACGCGGTGCGCGGTCGCAGACTCACCTCCTGGCCCTCGGTGCGTACCGATCTGCGCAACGCCGGGGCGCAGTGG
Source organism: Alkalilimnicola sp. S0819 (assembly GCF_009295635.1). NCBI lineage: Bacteria > Pseudomonadati > Pseudomonadota > Gammaproteobacteria > Chromatiales > Ectothiorhodospiraceae > Alkalilimnicola > Alkalilimnicola sp. S0819. Next base: position 91,496 of record NZ_WHIW01000005.1, read on the forward strand.
GTGGATGAGGAAACCGTGGTGGACGGCAATCTGCTCACCAGCCGCAAACCCGACGATCTGCCCGCCTTCAACGCGGAGATGATCGCCTTGTTCGCCGCGAGCGGCCCGGGAGGCAGGCCTGGGGCGCAGCCGGAGCAGCGCCCGCGGCTGCATTGACCGATGGGGGGTGCCTTGGTGTGAGCGCTGCCTGAAGCGGTGGCGGCGACGGCCCGGAGGCGCTTCTTGCGTCGCCGGCCGGTCAGGCTTCGCAAGGGCGGTGGGAATACTTGCGCAAGGGGCTGGATTGCGGGCGGGGATGCCGATATACTGCGCCCCGCGTTGGGAGAGGCCGTCTGGAGACGAGTCTGTCCTTCAGCGAGGAGCGGTAGTTCAGTTGGTTAGAATACCGGCCTGTCACGCCGGGGGTCGCGGGTTCGAGTCCCGTCCGCTCCGCCATGTTTTCTGATTGCGCACGACAACCCCTGTGGGAGCGGCTTCTGGTCGCGAAACCTGCGGGGGTTTTTCGTTGGGTGGTGGAAAGTCGCAGCCGGGTGCCCGCCCGCCGCCGCGGGGAATCGGCGATGGCGCAGGGTGCGCCATCGCCATGGTGAGGCTCAAACGACTACCAGCACCAGGTCCTTGCTGTCCACTTGGGTGCCCGCGCCCAGCAGCACTTCTTCCACTGTGCCGTCGCGCTCGGCGTGGATGGCGGTCTCCATCTTCATCGCCTCGATGGAGAACAGGTGGTCGCCCTTGCGCACCTTTTGCCCCGGGTTCACCGCCACGTGCACGATCAGCCCCGCCATGGGGGCGGCGATCTGCCCCGGCTTGCCCGGCTCCACCTTGCGCCGCGCCGCGCTCTTCGGCGCCAGCGACGTGTCCGCCACCTTGATGCGGCGCGGCTGGCCGTTGAGCTCGAAGAACACCCGGCGCTTGCCCTCTTCATCCGCTTCCGATATCGCCAGGCAACGCAGGATCAGCCGCTTGCCCCGCTCGATGTCGATGCTGACCTCTTCCTGAGACTCCAGGCCGTGGAAGAAGGCGTGGGTGGGCAGCACGGAGACGTTGCCGAACGCCTCGCGATGCCGCGCGTACTCCACGAAGACCTTGGGGTACATCAGGTAGGAGGCCAGTTCCGCGTCGGTGATCTCGCGCTCCACCTGCGCCTCGGCCTCGGCGCGCAAGGCATCCAGGTCGGCGGCGGGCAGCACGGCCCCCGGGCGCGCGGTCAGCGGCGCTTCATCACCCAGCACCTTCTTCTGCAGCGCTTCAGGGAAACCGCTCACGGGCTGGCCCAGTTCGCCGCGGAAAAAGCCCTTCACCGAGTCGGGGAAGTTCACCTCGTGTTCCGGGTCCAGCACCTGCTCGGCGGTGAGGTCGGAGGTGACCATCATCAGCGCCATATCGCCCACTACCTTGGAGGAGGGGGTGACCTTGACGATATTGCCGAACAGCTCGTTGACCTGGGCGTAGGTGTCGGCCACTTCCGGCCAGTGGCGCTCCAGGCCCATGCCCCGGGCCTGTTCGCGCAGATTGGTGTACTGGCCGCCGGGCATGGCGTGGTGGTAGACGTCCGAGGTGCCGGAGCGGATGTCGGACTCGAAGGCGCTGTAGTAGCGGCGCACGCCTTCCCAGTAATGGTTCACGGCGCGCAGGTTCTCGCGCTGCAGGCCGGTGTCCCGCGGGCCCCAGCGCAGCGCCTCGGCAATCGCCCCCAGGTTGGGCTGGGAGGTCTGGCCGGAGAAGGCGTCCATGGCGCCGTCCACCGCGTCCACGCCGGCACCCACGGCGGCCAGCACGCTGGCGGCGCTGATGCCGGAGGTGTCGTGGGTATGGAAGTGGATGGGCAGGCTGATTTCCTGCTTCAGCTCGGTGACCAGCTTGGCGATGGCGTCGGGCTTGGCCACCCCGGCCATGTCCTTGATGCCCAGTATATGGGCGCCGGCCGCTTCCAGCGCCTTCGCCATGTTGAGGTAGTACTTCAGGGTGTACGTGTCCTCGGCGGGGTCGAGCAGGTCGCCGCTGTAGCAGATGGTGCCCTCGCAGACGGCGCCGGACTCGATTACCGCGTCCATGGCCACGCGCATGTTCTCCACCCAGTTCAGGGAATCGAACACCCGGAAGATGTCCATGCCGTGTGCGGCAGCCTGCTGGACGAAATAGCGCACCACATTGTCGGGGTAGTTGGTGTAGCCCACGCCGTTGGAGGCGCGCAGCAGCATCTGGAAGGGAATGTTGGGGATGCGCTCACGCAGCGCGTCCAGCCGCTCCCAGGGGCATTCCTTCAAAAAGCGCATGGCCACATCGAAGGTGGCGCCACCCCAGCACTCCAGCGAGAACAGCTCGGGGAGCAGTCGGGCGTAGTGCGGCGCGATCTCCCACATGTCCCGCGAGCGCATGCGGGTGGCGAACAGCGACTGGTGGGCATCCCGCATGGTGGTGTCGGTCACCAGGACCTGCGGGGCTTCCTTCATCCAGGCGGCGAAGCCCTCCGGGCCCAGTTCCAGCAGCCGATCCCGGGTGCCCCGGGGGATCTGCTCCGAGGGGCGGCCGGGGAGCACGGCCCGGGGCGGTGCTTCCTTGGGCGCGGGGCGGCCGGCCACTTCCGGGTTGCCGTTGACGATCACATCGGAGAGAAAGCGCAGCAGCCGGGTGGCCCGGTCCTGGCGGTCGGCGAAATCGAACAGCTCCGGGGTGTCGTCGATGAAACGCGTGGTGTAGCTACCCGAGACGAAGCTCGGGTGGTTGATCACGTTCTCCAGGAACGGCAGGTTGGTGCTCACGCCGCGGATGCGGAACTCGCGCAGGGCGCGGTCCATGCGGCGGATGGCGTCCTCGGGGGTGGGCGCCCAGGCGGTGACCTTCTCCAGCAGGGAGTCGTAGAAAGGGGTGATCAGCGCGCCGGAGTAGGCGGTGCCGCCGTCCAGGCGGATGCCGAAGCCGGTCGCACCCCGGTAGGCGCTGATGCGGCCGTAATCCGGGGTGAAGCCGTTCTCCGGGTCCTCGGTGGTGACGCGGCACTGCAGCGCATGGCCCTCGAGCTTGATCCGCGCTTGTTCCGGCACGCCGGTGATGCCGTCGCCGATGGCGTTGCCCTCGGCGATGCGGATCTGCGCCTTGACGATGTCGATGCCGGTGACCTCCTCGGTCACCGTGTGTTCGACCTGGATGCGGGGGTTCACCTCGATGAAGTAGAACTCGCCGCTGTCCGCGTCCATGAGGAATTCCACGGTGCCGGCGTTGTAGTAGCCGGCGGCGCGGGCCAGGCGCAGCGCGCTCTGGCACAGGGATTCACGGGTGTCGTCGTCCAGGTACGGGGCGGGCGCGCGTTCCACCACCTTCTGATTGCGCCGCTGCACGGTGCAGTCGCGCTCGAACAGATGCACCAGATTGCCGTGGGTATCGCCCAGGACCTGCACCTCCACATGGCGGGCCCGGCGCACCAGCTTCTCCAGGTACACCTCGTCATTGCCGAAGGCACTGGCGGCCTCGGCCCGGGCGGTGCGCAGCTGCTCTTCGAGCTGGGATTCGTCCTCCACCACGCGCATGCCGCGGCCACCGCCGCCCCAGCTGGCTTTGAGCATCAGTGGGTAGCCGACCTTGGCCGCTTCGGTCTTGCAGGTCTCCAGGTCCGAGGGCAGGGCGCCGGTGGCAGGCACCACGGGCACGCCGGCCTGTTCGGCGAGGTTTCGGGCGCTGACCTTGTTGCCCAGGGAACGCATCACGTCGGGGTGGGGGCCCACGAACAGAATACCTTCCCGCGCGCAGGCCTCGGCCAGATCGGGGTTCTCGGAGAGGAACCCGTAGCCGGGGTGGATGGCGTCGGCGCCGGCCTCGCGGGCGATGCGCATGACCTCGTCGATATCCAGATACGCCGCGATGGGCTTGCTGCCGCGGCCGACTTCATAGGCTTCGTCCGCCTTGAAACGGTGCAGGGCGAAGCGGTCTTCTTCCGAGTAGATGGCGATGGTACGGATGCCCAACTCGGCGGCGGCGCGCATCACGCGGATGGCGATCTCACTGCGGTTGGCCACCAGCAGGCGCTGGATCTGACGGGTCTGGGTCATGCCGTGGTCCTCCTGCGCGTTTTGCGCGCGGCTTTATTGTCCCGGTGGCCGAAGGGTTGGTTGCGCCACCGGGCGGGCAACAGGCGCGCAGTTTAGGCAGGGATCGCCGGAATTGCGAATATCCGTCGCTTTATATTGAAAAAACCAATATATCGATGTTCGACCATTGGTGCAGCGCATTGATGCGTCGCCACAAAGGTGTGCGACATGAATGGGCAGTCATTAACGGTCTCTTTGCGTTGGGGTGTTTAGATGGCCCTGTCGCAAAAGCGACCAAGAACAAAACCCGACCGGTTCAGAGCACAATAACAGCGAGCCGGCCATGAGGAGGAGATCCATCATGAGCATCATGCGTACGCTGACTCGCGGGCTGTCCGCACTGACCCTGCTGTTCGCGGTATCCGTGGCCGGCGCCGCCTGCGTGGACAGTGTGGTGCTGGTGCACGGCAACACCGGCAAGCCCTCGGATTGGGACAACACCTACAACAAGCTGCGCAACAGCGGCTACAGCGCCTCCCAGATCCATCGCCCGGACTGGGGCTCCAAGAGTTGCCCCAGCTGCAATGACCACAGTGGCTGGGAAGAGACCCCGGTGCGCAATGCCCTGGTGGCCGCGGTCAACAGCTCCTGCACCGGCAAGATCGACGTGATCGCGCATTCCATGGGCGTGACCCTGGCCGGCCAGCAGATCGTCAAGGCGGGTCTGGCGGACAAGGTGGATGCCTTCGTCGGTGTCGCCGGCGCCCTGCGCGGTCTGTGGTCCTGCGGCACCTACCCCTGGAATGTGTGGAGCTCCACCTGCGGCAGCAATGGCCTGTCCGTGTCCAGCCCCTTCCTGGACTGGCTGGAAGGACGCAAGTTCGGCGCGCGCCACTACAGCATCTACAGCTGGATCGACCAGATCGTCTGCTCCACCGGCACCTGCACCGTGGGCGGCATCCACAGCTCGCAGATCTGGAACTCTCGCGGCAACAAGAGCTACAGCAGCTACGGCTACGGCCACTTCGGTGTGCAGACCAAGACCGCGGACGTGCAGTACAACTACATTCGCTGAACGGGTCGCTTACCGCGACGGACCTGAGAGCCGGGGCACTGCCCCGGCTTTTTTGTGCACTGCGGAAGGGCGTTAACGCTGCGGGCGGCATCCGTTAACGGCAAGTTTACAAGCCTCTGTTGGAATACTCACAACTGCTGATACCAGCAGCCCGCATCCCGCAGCCAACAAGAAGAATACGGCGGGCGCGACACAAGAACGAAGTGAGGAGAGGAAAACATGAAGCAATCCTGCAAGCAGGTGCTGCGCCTTTTCGCCGCCGCCGTGCTGGCCCTCGGGGTGAGCGTGGCCGGTGCCGCCTGTGTAGACAGCGTGGTGCTGGTGCACGGTAACACCGGCAAGCCCTCGGATTGGGACAACACCTACAACAAGCTGCGCAACAACGGTTACAGCGCCTCCCAGATCCATCGCCCGGACTGGGGCTCCAAGTACTGCCCGACCTGTAATAACCACAGCGGCTGGGAGGAGACCCCGGTGCGCAATGCCCTGGTGGCCGCGGTCAACAGCTCCTGCACCGGCAAGATCGACGTGATTGGGCATTCCATGGGCGTGACCCTGGCCGGCCAGCAGATCGTCAAGGCGGGTCTGGCGAACAAGGTGGACGCCTTCGTCGGCATCGCCGGCGCCCTGCGCGGTCTGTGGTCCTGCGGCACCTACCCCTGGAATGTGTGGAATTCCACCTGCGGCAGCAATGGCCTGTCCGTTTCCAGCCCCTTCCTGGACTGGCTGGAGGGGCGCAAGTTCGGCGCGCGCCACTACAGCATTTACAGCTGGATCGACCAGGTCGTCTGCTCCACCGGTACCTGCACCGTGGGTGGCATCCACAGCTCGCAGCTCTGGAACTCTCGCGGCAACAAGAGCTACAGCAGCTACGGCTACGGCCACTTCGGTGTGCAGTCCAAGACCGCGGACGTGCAGTACAACTACATCCGTTAGTGCTCCTCGGAACTGTCGGAGTTCATATGCCGGGCTTGTGCCCGGCATTTTTTTTGCCTTTTAACCGGCAATGGCCGTAGCCCTCGCCAAGAGACGCAACGCCGGCCGCGGGCGCACTACACGGTACCTTGAGAGCGGCCGAATCGAGGCGATGCGCACGGCGAGCGCCCGACTAGGGGGAGCGCGCGCTGGGCCCGTAAACCAGGGGAACCCAGGTCGGGGTTTCCGGTTGCAGCGCGTCGGCGGCGGCCAGGGCCAGGGCGGCCCAGTCCAGCAGCCCCAGTAGTCGGCCCTGGCGGGCGATTGGAAGATGGCGCAGCTGATGAAGGGCGCACAAGCGCAGCGCGGCGGCCAGGGTCATGCTGGGCAATACGGTTGGAGGGTCCGGGCGCATCAGGCGCGCGACCGGCAGGTCGGGTGGAATGGGGGCGCGCGCCGGAGTGCCGCTTGGGCTTGGGGCTTCCAATAAGCCGGTCAATCGACCGCGGCGGAGCACCAGAAGGCAGGATAGCCGCCGTTGTCGCATGGCCGCCAGGGCCGGGCCGATAGCGCTGTGCGGCGAGACCGCATATAGGCGCCCCGGTGGGCGTCGATGCAGCAGCTCCCCCAGCGTAGGGTCCATGATCGGCCTCTCAGCAGCCCCGGTATGTGCTGCTGTAGGTAAGGGGACGGCCGCTGTATATCAAGCGCCCCCTCTAGTGTTTCATGGGCCGCTGGCCGTGGTGCTGGCCGTGGTGCTGGCCGTGATGGCCTGCGCGCATATCCCGCACCGGGATCTCGGCATCCAGATGCTGGCCGTTGTCCAGTTCCAGCCTGATTGCGAAAAGCTCACCGGGCTTCAGGGGCTGCTTCAGGCCCAGCAGCATGATGTGCAGCCCGCCGGGCTGAAAGACCAGATGCTCACCGGGGGCTATGTTCAGCTCCTTCACTTCACGCATTCGCATCATGCCTTGCACGGAGACATGTTCGTGAATCTCGGTGCGCTCGGCCACCTCGCTGTGAGCGCCGCGCAGGCCGATGGTTTCACCGCCCTGGTTACGGAGCTCAAAGTACGCTGCGCCATTAGCCGCGCCAGGCGGGGTGGCGCGGGCATAGGGGGCGGTGAGCAGCAGTTCCTGCGCGCCGGCGTGGGCGGGCAGCAGCAGCGCGATCAAGAGGGCGGCGCGTTTGAGCATGTTCATCTCCTGAAGTAAGGGGGCCGATGCTATCGAGGACGCGGGATGTTTGCCAGCGGTGCCCCGTCCCAGGGGCTTGACTTCCCGTCGGCGAGGGGTTCCGGCCCGAAAGTTGTGCACAATGCTGCACTGCCGCATCGCGGGCCCGTCATGCGTTTCCTCAGCAACCCAAGGCGGGTTCTTAAGGTATTGATTTTTCGTCAGAAAAACAAATTGGCGAAAAAACACCCGATTCAAGGCAAGGCTTGGCATAGCGGGAACTTGGGGATTGTTTCCAACCGTTGTCCACACAGTTATCCACAGGTTCTGTGGATAATCTCCCTTTGCCCGCGTAGGCAGGCACTTACAGCCAAGGGCTGATCTGGCCGTGATGTGTTTCACGGTAGGAACAGGCGCCTATTCTCTCTCTGCCCAGCGACTGCTCGGCGCGGGCCGTGGCGCCGCAGCCCGCGCCGACGACCGAGTACGAGTCCGTGATTCGGTGCGCCATGGCGGGCGCGGACGAGCGTGGGGCCTAGTGCTCGGGTGAGGTGGCGCGTCGGCTCTGCTTGAGGAGGCGGTGGGGGCTGGGCATACTTCCGCCTTTCCGCTGACTGCCCGAGGGCGTATCCCGTGCATTGTTCCATCTACAAGGGGCACAAGAAGCCCGATACCTATCTGTATGTCCCGGTAAAGGACGACCTCTCCACGGTGCCCGCCCCGATCATGGGGGCGCTGGGTGCCACCGAGCACGTGATGGATCTGGTGCTCACGCCCGCGCGCAGGCTCGCCCGGGAGGATGTATGCGAGGTCATGCGCAGCCTGCTGCACCGGGGGTGCTTCGTGCAGTTACCGCCCGGTGAGGACGAACTCTCCCGGGGGAATTGATCAGTGTCGCCCTAGCGGCGGATTCGGGCGCGGTAGCTGAGCTGCCGCTCTTCGCCCGCCTTGAGCTCCAGCCGCCACAGGGCGTGTTGGGCGCCCCGCTCATCCGGTCGCTCCGAGCGTTCCACCAGCTCCCAGTCGCCGGCGAAACGCTCCAGCACTTCCAGCTTGGCGGCTTGCTGGCCGCGGTTGGCAAGCGTAAGCCGCCAGGCCACCTCCATCATTTCGGGGCTGAGACGGCGATATTCCAGCGGCACCCGCAGGATGCGCAACTCCGTGCTTTGCCCCAGCACCACCTCCACTTCGTCGCCCGGCGCGGCATGGGCGATCGTCTGGCCGCCTATGTAGTGGTCACGCCCGGCGCTGTCCCGTTGATAGACGCGCAGATTGCCGGCCGGCAGAGGCTGGTTGGCCCGGGCCGGGTTGCGAAATCGCAGTAGCTGTTCCACGGCTTGGGGGCGGGGCTCGGCGGCCTGGTTCAGCGCCTGGCCGCGGCTGCGGTGCACGCGCGCCACGGCGAGGCGCTCGGCGCGCAGCAGCGGCGCCTGCACGGTCTCGCCGGCGGGCAGGCTGACCGGCTCGGGCAGGGTGTAGAGCTGAGAACCGCCCAGGCTCTCGGGCGGGGGAGGGGCGGCGTGGGCCTGGCGGCTGCTCAGCATGGCGCTTTCCATGCGGTCCTGGCTGCGCTGCACGGAGCCCGCCAGGAGCTGTACCCGGGCGTCGTTGAAAACAGTGCGCGTGCGGTTGTAGAGACTGGCCCAGCCTTCCAGGGTGAGTTGTTCGCTGTTCGTGCCTAGCCTGGCCACATAGTCGGCTTGCCAGCCGAAACCATCGCTCAGGTACCCCAGGTTCAGCCGCCGCTGGCCACTCTTCGCGGCTTCCAGCTCCAGCGTCAGTTGCGCCGCGCTGTGCATGCCGGCCGGCAGGCCGGGGAAGGCAATGCGCCATGGTGAGCGTTGATCCAGCACCTCTATGCGCCCGTCCAGCTGCACCAAGGGCCCTTGGCCGCTCAGGCTCAGCAGTTGCGCCTGTCGCTGCAGGGATTCGCCGGTCCGGGGGTGCTCGCGCAGCAGGGTGACCTCGCGGCCCAGGTAGGCCTGGAGCAGTTCGGCGGGCGCCGGCGCGCCGGGCTGGTAGCGTCGCTCGATAACCGCCAGCCCATCGCCGTCCACTTGCAGGCTGCCGGGCTGCAGCCCGCTGCTCAGCCCCTGCAGGCGCACGCTGCTGCGACCGGGGGGCAGGCGCAGCAGCCGCTGCTCGCTGATGAAGGCCTGGCCGTGCTGATAGAGCGTAAGCTCAGGCGCCCGACTGACACTGTCGGCGCCAGCGGCGCCCAAGACCAGAGCGGCCCCCAGGCCGAGCAGGTATTTGGAGACCGCGAAGGCTTTCATGGGCAAGCTCCCCTTACAGGCCGCAGTTGTTCTTCTCCAGCACCCGGTCCGCGCGGTAGCTGGAACGGACCATGGGGCCGGAGACCACTTCCAGGAACCCACGCTCCAGGCCCCACTGCCGGTACTGCTCGAACTGCTCCGGCGTGACGTAGCGCTCCACCGGCAGGTGGTTCGCGGTGGGGCGCAGGTACTGGCCCAGGGTGAGGATGTCGCAGTCGATCGCCCGCAGGTCATCCATGCAGCGCAATATCTCTTCGTCGGTTTCGCCCAGGCCCAGCATCAGGCTGGTCTTGGTGAGCACCGCCGGGCGGTGGCGCTTGGCGTGGGCGAGCACATCCAGGGTCTGGCGGTAGCCGGCGCGAGGGTCCCGCACCGGGTGGGTCAGGCGCTCCACCGTCTCCACGTTCTGGGCGAAGACCTCGATGCCGGAGTCCACCACCGTTTCCACATCGGCGAGCACGCCCTTGAAGTCGGGGGTAAGGGCCTCGACGGCCGTCCCCGGGTTGGTGGCCTTCACCGCCCGCACGCAGGCCGCGTAATGACCAGCGCCGCCATCGGGCAGGTCATCGCGGTTGACCGAGGTGAGCACCACGTACTTCAGCCCCATCAACCGCACCGATTCCGCCGTGTTGGCCGGCTCTTCGGCGTCCAGCCAGCCGCGGGGGTTGCCGGTGTCCACGCTGCAGAAGCGGCAGGCCCGTGTGCAGACCGCGCCCATCAGCATGATGGTGGCGGTGCCGTGGCTCCAGCATTCGCCGATGTTGGGGCACTTGGCCTCTTCGCAAACGGTGCTCAGGCGATGCTCGCGCACGTTGCGCCGGACTTCGTTGTAGCCGGTGCCGCTGGGCAGTCTGGTGCGCAGCCAACTGGGCTTGTCGCCGCGCACCGCGGGGGCTGCGCTCTTATGGGTCTTGATGCCGTCCTTGATCGCGGTGAAGCCCTGCTCGGTGCGGTGCTTGCTTCCGCTGACGACCACCGGAATATCTTTGAGGGAGCTCATGGATGGGGTCACGGCTGGCTGATGTTGCGTAGTATTGTCGGACAATTCGGCGCAGGGTGAAACCGCCCTGCAATCGCAATCGAGGTGTATGCATGAGTCCAGACCCCGCCATGGGCGGCTATCGCGCCTTTCCCCCGGTGGTGACCGCGTTGCTGGTGCTGAACGGGCTGGTGTTTCTGCTCCAGGGCGCCTGGGGCAACGAGCTGGTCTACTGGCTGGCCCTGTGGCCGCTGGGCCTGGATACGCTATTCGGCGCCTACGCCGGGCCGTTGCCCGGTTTCGAACCCTGGCAGCTGCTCAGCTATTCCGTGCTGCACGGGGGAACCCTGCACCTGTTCGCGAATATGTTCGCGCTGTGGATGTTCGGTGTGCAGCTCGAGAACTACTGGGGCAGCCGCCCCTTCGGGGTCTATTACCTGGTCTGCGTGCTGGGGGCGGCGCTCATCCAGTTGTACGTGGCCACCCAGGCCGCGCAGCAGGGCGATGTGTATCCTACCGTCGGGGCCTCCGGCGGGGTGTTCGGAATTCTGCTCGCCTTTGCGATGATGTTCCCGAACCAGCGCATCATGCTGCTGTTCCCGCCCATACCCATGAAGGCGAAATGGTTCGTGATGCTCTACGGGGCCTTCGAACTGTATGCGGGCCTGACCGGCAGCCAGGCGGGCGTGGCCCATTTCGCCCACCTGGGCGGGATGCTGTTCGGTTTCATCATGATCATGTACTGGCGCGGCCGCCTGCCCCTCAAGCCGCGCCGGCAGTTGCGCGGATAAGGTGACAGACGTTCATGGAGTTCAAGGATTACTACGGCATTCTCGGCGTTTCACGCACGGCCGGCGCCGATGAGATCAAGCGCGCCTACCGCAAGCTGGCGCGCAAGTACCACCCGGACGTGAGCAAGGAAGCTGACGCGGAGCAGCGTTTCAAGGAACTGGGTGAGGCCTACGAGGTACTCAAGGACCCGGACAAGCGCGCCGCCTACGACCGCTTCGGCAAGGACTGGAAGGCGGGGCAGGATTTCCGCCCGCCGCCGGGCTGGGACCAGGGCTTCGATTTCGGTGGTGGCCGCGGCGGCGGTTTCGAGGGGGGCTTCGGCGGCAGCGGCGAATTCAGCGACTTCTTCGAGGCGCTGTTCGGTCGCGGCCGCGCGGGGGCGGGAGGCCCCGGCGGGTTCGCCGGCGGCGGAATGCGCCGCCGGGGCGAAGACCTGCAGAGCACGGTGCGGGTTTCCCTGGAAGAGGCCTACCAGGGCGTGCATCGCACCTTGAGGCTTCAAGGGCGCAGCCTCAAGGTGCGTATACCGGCAGGGGTCAGCGATGGCCAGCGTATCCGCCTGAGTGGCCAGGGAGGCGAGGGCCTGGGCGGCGGGCCGGCGGGGGATCTGTACCTGCAGGTGGCGTTGCAGCCCCACCCCTGGTTCGAGCCGGACGGGCGGGATATCCATCTGGAGCTGCCCATCACGCCCTGGGAGGCGGCGCTGGGCGCCACCGTGTCGGTGCCCACCCTGGGTGGCTCGGTGGAGTTGAAGGTGCCCGAGGGCTCGTCCAGCGGTCGGCGGCTGCGGCTGCGTGGCCGGGGGCTGCCGGGCAAGCCCCCGGGTGATCAATACGTGCGGCTGCGTGTGGTGACACCGCCGGCGGACAGTGCCAAGGCGCGCAAGTTCTACGAGCGCATGGCCAAGGAGCTGCCCATGGATCCGAGGGCGCGTTTTCGTCCCTGACGACGGTGCTTGCCGGCACGGCGGGTTCGCGCAGGAACAGGCAGCGGATGCTATGGTTTAGAACAGATGCCGGGGTCGCGACACACAGAGCGAAGGAGGGCCGCATGGCAGGCGCCAGTGATAGTTTTCACGAACCGTTCGAACTGCTGAGCAGTGAAACCAGGGACATGCACCGGGCACTGGTCTCGCTGCAGGAGGAGCTTGAGGCGGTGGACTGGTACCGCCAGCGGGCTGATGTCTGCACCGACGACGAGTTGCGCGAGATTCTGCTGCACAACATGCGCGAGGAAATGGAGCACGCGGTGATGGTGCTGGAGTGGCTGCGACGCCGAAACAGCGATTTCTCCTCCTACATGGATACCTACCTCTACACCAAGGCGCCCATCATCGAGGTGGAGGAAGCGGATACCGACAAGAGCGGGACCACGACCGGGCAGCCCGAGGAGCCGGCCGAACAGCTGACGGGGGGCGGTTTCACCATTGGTTCGCTGAAGAAGGGACGCCGCTAATGCATTATCTGAACCGACACAGTGCACCGTTCCCGGCCGAGATCTGGCGCGAGATCGACGCCGCCGTGGCCGCAGCGGCCAGCGACCTGCTCACCGGCCGGCGTTTTCTGGACGTGGAAGGCCCCTACGGTGTGGGCCTGACCTCGGTGGAGATCGGCGCCGACGACTTCTGCCGTCAGCCCTCCGCCGACGAGGCCGGTGCCGTGGTCAGCCGCGCGGTCGCCGTGCCCATGCTGCGCAAGTCCTTCGGACTGAGCGTGCGCCGCCTGCAGGGGCATCTGGAGATGGGGCTGCCGATGAACTTCAGCCCGGCGGAAGATGCCGCCGAAGCCGTGGCGCGCCGCGAGGAAGAGTTCATCTACTACGGTAATCCGGACTTCGGCCTGGAGGGGTTGCTCACCGCCGCCGGTCGCCACGAGGCCAAGGCGGGGGATTGGAGCAAGGTGGAGCAGGCCATCAACGATGTGCTCGCCGCCGTCACCCGCCTGGACGAGTCGGGCTTCCACGGGCCCTACGCCCTGGCGCTCTCGCCCAAGCTCTACAACAACCTTTTCCGCCGCTACGAGGGCAGCGACATGCTGCAGCTCGAGCATCTCAAGCGGCTGTGCGAGCTGGGCGTCTACAAGGCGCCCATCACCGGCGGCGTGCTGGTGGACGGCCGTGCCGGCCGGCTGATGATCGGCCAGGACATGGCCACCGGTTACGGCAGCAACGACGGCATCCACCACCAGCTGTTCGTCGCCGAGAGCCTGGTGCTGATGCTCGACGAGCCCAGCGCCATCTGTGCACTCGCCGACGGCAAGCGCTGAGGTGGAATCGCAGCGCCAGGCTCCGGCCCGGCGTGCGCTGCGTGGGGCGATTCGGTCGCTGTCGGCGGCGGGCTCCGCCTCGGACCCCGAGCTGGCACGACGCCAGCTGCACGCCTACCGGCGCTATCTGCAGGCCCTGGAGCGTGATTGGCGCGAGGTGCAACGCCCGCCCCCGGGCGTCGACATTGTCGAGCCCGAACAGCCCGCCGAGGGCCTCTACCGTCTGCCGGTGCTGGAACGGCGCCGGGTGGACGCGGATCTGTTCGTGCTGACCCTGCCCAGGCCCCGGGCCTTTCGCTTCCAGCCGGGGCAGCACGTCAAGCTCGGCCTGAACGGGCGGCGCCACAGCTATTCCATCGCCAGCGCGGCGGACGCCGACACCCTGGAATTCTTCATCGAGCGCCGCCCCGGGGGCGGGCTGTCCGAGCGCCTGAGCCGGGTGCGGGTCGGCGAGGCCGTGATCATGGCGGCTCGCGCCAGCGGCCGGCTGCGCCTGGACCCGGGCTACCGCCAGCACCTCATGCTCGCCACGGTGACCGGGGTCAGCCCGTTTCTCAGCATGCTGCGCAGCCGCCCGCAGGGCGCCCAGTCCCGTTTGTGGCTGTTACACGGTGCGAGCTACCGAGACCAGTTCGGCTTCGATGCCGAACTGGCGCAGCGAGCCGCGAGCGATCCCGCTTTCGACTACCTTCCCGCCGTCAGTCGCCCTGAAGAGGTGCGCAACGCAGGCTGGGCCGGGTTGCGGGGTCGCCTGGACGCGCTGCTGCCGCGCCTGCTCCGGGAGCGGGGCCTGTCGCCAGCGGATACCGCCATCTATGCCTGTGGGCATCCCGACATGGTGGATACCGTCAGCCGCCAACTCGCCGATAGCGGTTTCAGCCTGCAAACGGAGCGCTACTGACCGGCGCGACTGTCGCAGGGCCGTAGCGCCTGTAAGCCGTACGCAACGACTCTAGCGTCGCCCGCCCGCCAAGCCCTTGCCACGAAGCCTTGGGAAACAGCCACTTTGCCCGACCGACAGCGCTTGGCATGGAACCTGCGAGGGCTCAGAGGCGTTCAACCACTAAGGAGAAAGGCGATGAAAAAGCTCGTGATCGCAACCACGGCCCTGGGGCTGGTGCTCTCCGGCGCCGCCCTGGCACAGGACAGCTATAACGTCGCGCACAACAGTGTGGCGCTGTTCGGTTCGGCCGCCTTCGACGACGGCAACGCCAATGCCGTCGATAACTCCGCCGCCGTCAGCGGCTCCCTGAACGAGAACGACCTGAGCACCGACAACAGCGTCGAGGGTTCGCTCAATGCCGACGTCAGCGATTCCGGCAACACCGACAACAGCGTCAACGGTACCGGCAATCTGGCATTGAGTAACTCACTGAACACCACCGTGCGGGATTCCGGCAACATCGAGAACAGTGGCAACCTGGGGATCTCGGTGGACGCGGCGGTGGCGTGGAGCGATCTGGACGGCACCGTGGCGAACAACACCTCCACCACCGTCCTCAGCTCCGACCACGACGCGCATAACTGCGTCAGCGGTGGCTTTGCCAACGCCGCCGGCGTGACGCAGTTCCAGCAGAACGCGGCCCCCAATGCGCTCACGCAGCAGGACGTAGTGGTGCAGGCCAATATGCGTTTGAGCAGCGCCAACTAGAACACGGGGCTCGGCGCCTCGGTTCGCCCCTGGAGCGGCCCGCCTGGCGGGCCGCTTCTTCTTTCCCCGCGTTGACACAGTGTTCCTTCCTGCCCCTTGGCGTGTCGCCACTGCAACACGCTGCTCCTTTCGCAAATGGCTGTCTCCTCAGAGAGATACGGCGGACGCTCCCGGTGTCCGACAGCGATGTGCTGCGTCCCCTTTACGCCGGGCGTGGTCGTGAGCCGGCAGGCAGGGCGGCGCAAGCCGCCGAGGGAGCGGCTCGGGCCGAGTGTGGCGGAGTTGGCACGGACCGTGCTTCATATCGGCTGACCCCTAGGGGGCAAGGCGGCGGCGCCGCCTCACTGATCCCGCCGGATTGCGGGTCCAAATAGCCAACAAGGAGTTCTACCCATGAAAAAGCATCTGCTGATCGCTTCCACCGCGCTGGGCCTGGTCTTGTCCGCCGGCGCTCAGGCGCAGGACGACATCGATGTGATCGACAACAGCATTGCCGCCGGCGACTCCGTGGCCTTCGATGACAACAACGCCAATGCCGCCCTGGGCTCCCTGGCCATCGCCAATTCGGGCAACGGCAACGACCTGAGCGAGGACAACAGTGTCCAGGATTCCGGTAACCTCACCGTGGCCGACTCCGGCAATACCGACAACAGCATCAACGATTCCCTGAACACGGATATCGCCGATTCCGGCAATCTGACGGTGCGTGACTCCGGCAACACCAGCGATTCCCTCAACACCGAGCTGGACGTGGACGCCGTGGTGGCCGTAAGCACGCTCGCCGGCACCGTGACCGGCAACACGAGCAACACCGCGGACAACTCCACGCTGACGGCTAGCAACTCGGTCTCCGGTGATGCCTTTGCCGGTGCCGCGGGCGTGACCCAGTTCAGCCAGAACAGCGGCGCCAACTCGCTCGCCCAGCAGAGCGTGACCGTGCAGGCGAACATGCGCCTGAGCAGCTCTGGCGGCTAAGCGCGTCTAGGTCGAGGGCGGGCACGCCCGCCCTCGACGCTTCCAAGCCCAGCTATTCACACCAGGGAGTCATAGCATGCCTGACATGAAGCGGATTCTGCCCTGCGTTCTTGGTCTGAGCCTGCTCGGTGCGGCCCAGGCCACGCCGCCTACGGATGGTGTCGCCCTGGGGCAGGCCGTGGCTGACAGTGAACTGAACCACAGCCGCGGCCGCACCAGCCTGCACCGCGTGGAACTCAGCGAGATCAGCGAAAGCGCCGTGTTGAGCGGCAACAGCGCAGCGGGTGCCCGGACCGGCGCCAACACCGTGCTGCGCGGGGCCTTCGCCGGCATGAACGGCGTCAACAGCGTGATCCAGAATAGCGGCAACAACGTGATCATCCAGGACGCCACCATCGTCAACGTGCATATGCAATAGGCGAGGGAAACCATGAGCAAGCCCAATCGCGTCTGCTGGCGGGCCGTGCTGGGGGGGCTGGCGCTCGCCGGCGGCGCGCCGGTGATGGCGGGCCATGTCGCGCTACCCGGTGTCGACGGGGCGCGCGTGCCGGTGGAAAGCTACGCCGAGCAGCGCTTTCGCGATGTGGTCAAGCAGCAGTATGACTTCAGCTGCGGCTCGGCCGCGCTGGCGACCCTGCTCAGCTATCATTATGGGCTGGCGACTACGGAGCAGGCCGTGTTTCAGGCCATGTACGAGGCCGGAGACCCCGCGCGTATTCGCCGCGAAGGCTTCTCCTTGCTGGATATGAAACGCTACCTGCAGGCCCGTGGCCTGAATGCCGACGGCTTCCGCATCTCCCTGGAGCGCCTGGGGCAGGTGGGCGTGCCCGCCCTGGCCCTGGTGAATCTGCAGGGCTATCAGCATTTCGTGGTGGTCAAGGGCGTGCGAGCCGAGGAAGTCCTGGTCGGCGACCCTTCCCTGGGCCTGCGCAGTATGTCCCGGGAGGCCTTCGAGGCCGCCTGGAACGGCATCTTCTTCGTCGTGCGGGACAGGCTTGAGCTGGCCCGCGCCTCCTTCAACCGCCCCGGGGACTGGCGGCTGCGTGCCCGGGCTCCACTGGGGAGCGCCTTCCAGGGGCCGGGCTTGGCGAGCTTTACGCTATCCCTGCCACGGCGCGGCGACTTCTAAGGGCCATATCATGCACACCTTTACACGAGGTTCCGTCGCTGGGGAAGCACACCGTTCGTTCCTTGGGGGGCTGGCCCTCTGGCGACAGCCGGATTCCCCTCGGCCGCGGTTGTGGTCGGCGTGGCGCGGGCGTATGGCCGCGAGCCTGTGGTTTGCCCTGGTCGCCGCTCCGATCCCGAGCGTGGCCAGCATACCGCACTGGGCGAGCTGGCCCAGGGTGGCGGATGCCGAGCTGGCTGAATTGCGCGGCGGTTTCGTCGGCAATGATTTTCGCATTGATTTCAGCTTCGAGCACATTGTCCGGATCAACGGCGAACTAAGGGCGCACACCGTCATGCGCCTGCCGCTGGATGCCGCGAACGGTGGGGGTGCCGGCGTACAGCTGGTGCAGAACGGTGCTGGCAACCAGGTCGCGCTGCAGGCGGGGGACGGGGCGCGGCTGGCGCGGGGGCTGGGCGCGCTGACGGTAGGCCCGGGCGGGGTACAACACGGTGCCACGGCGATGGCGACGGTGATCCAGAACACGCTGGATAATCAACTGATTCAGAACCTGAAGCTCATCCGGGTGGATTTGTCCGGGCTGGGAAGCATTCGCCAGATGGGCTGGCAACAGCGGGTCGATCAAGGGGTGGTGGAGTCGCTGCGCTGAGGCGTGGCGCGGGGCACCCGGTAGGGGCCGGTCATCCACCGGCCCCTGCGCTACCGCGTCCTACCAGCTCATAGGCAGCTTGAGGGTGAGTTGGAGATCTGGCGCCTGCTCGGTAACGCCTATTCCCAGCGACAGGTTCAGATTGGTGGCCGCGCTCAGACGGTGGGAGACGCCCAGCAAGAAGCTGCCCACCTGAAAGCGATCGAAGGTGGCGTCGATGCCGGCATCGTTTTCCCGCCGCGTCTCGAACACGATGCTGTGGTCATAGCCCAGGCTGAAGGAGGTGCGGTCGTTGATGGCGAAACCCAGCCCGAAGCCAAAGCCCAGCGCATCGCCCGGATCGATCTTGCCGATGGTGCCGCCCACGTCCCGTTCGATATTCCACAAATAGCTGATGCTGCCGTAGAGGATGGCGGGGTCGCTGGGGTACAGGAAGGTGAGGCTGGGCTGCACCGACCAGAAGCCCGAGCCGGTAGGCTGTTCGGCGAAGACTTCGCTGATCAGCACCCCATCCTTGTCGCGCAGTTGCTGTCGGTCCACCTCGAACGGGTCCCGGCCGGTGCGCGATTTCACCCGCAGATTGCCAATGACGTAGGGCCAGCCATTGCGGGCCTGGTTGAACTGGTAATGCAGACCGAACTCGATGTCCCCCAGCCCACTGCCATCGGAGTCCCGGATCAGGTCGCTGTTGTTGCCCTGCAGGAGCTCTCGCTCGCGCACGCTCTCTTCCTTGTAGGTCCACGGCACGCGCAGGTCCACATCCAGCCGTCGGCTCAGGCCGTAACGAAACCCCAGGCCCAGGGTGAGGGTGTCGCGCTGGGTTTCGCTGACATTGATCAAGCCGATGGCGATGGCAGGGATGACCGTGTAGCCATCGATGGCGACCTGGGTGGCAGTGGAATGGACGTACTGCAGGGAGGGTTCGAAAATCAGCTTGCCCTGGGGGGTGAGTACGCTGCGTTCATCGAAGATCGCCGCGACATCGGCCTGCCCGGGGGCGCTTGGCTCGGGTGTGTCGTCCGCCTGTGCCAGGCCCCAGGTACTCGCGGCCAGCAGCAGGCTGGTGAACTTTCGCATGGTCAAACTCCATTTTATTGTGGCGGGCGTCCTGGCCCTTCCCCGCAAGGCTTCGCGGGGCCCTTGTTGCCGCCGCGCTGCTCGTCCCAGAGCGTGACGCGGCGTGCCGGCCGATGATCGACTGCGGCCTGTTGCTTGCGGTCCCGTGCCTTGGCTGCTGTCCGCTTCGACGCCATCCGCTGGTGCCCCCTTCCCGGCTCGGCCGTTACTCCTGGGGAGACACAAGCAAACACTTTGCCATCTCGCAACCGGCTGATATGGCGGCCTTTTTTTCAGGGCGCCCGGCCGCGCCCTGCATCAGTCTTGTGGCGCCTGTTCAGTGGCTGAGGCGGAACTTGTCCATCAGCCGGTACAGGGTGACGCGGGAAACACCCAGCCGGCGGGCGGCCTGGGAGACGTTGCCGCGGGTATGCTCCAGGGCTTGCTGGATTGCGGCCTGCTCGGCCTGGGCACGGGCCTGGCTGAGGGTGGTGGCGCCGATTAACCCGGTGCCACGCTCCAGCCCCAGTTCGGCGGGTCCGATCAGGCGTTTTTCGCACATGATCATGCTGCGGCGCACTCGGTTGATCAGCTCCCGGACATTGCCCGGCCAGTGGTGTTCGCGCAGACTCTGCAGCGCCTGCTGGCTGAAGCCGCGCACCTGGGGGTTGCGATCGGCGCTGAAGCGTTCGAAGAAAAAACGCGCCAGGGTCTCCACATCGTCCAGCCGCTCGCGCAGCGGGGGCATGTCCAGTCGCAGCACATTGAGGCGGTAGTACAGGTCTTCCCGGAAATGGCCTTCCCGCACCGCCTGTTCAAGGTTGACATGGGTGGCGGCGATGACGCGTACGTCCACGTGGATGCTCTGGTTGGAGCCCACCCGCTCGATTTTCTGCTCTTGCAGGAAACGCAGCAGGCTGGTTTGCTGATCCAGCGGCAGATCGCCGATTTCGTCGAGGAACACGGTGCCGCCGCTGGCGGATTCGAGGCGGCCGAGCTTGCGCTGCTGGGCCCCGGTGAAGGCGCCCTTTTCATAGCCGAACAGCTCGGATTGAATCAGGTTGGCGGGCAGGGCGCCGCAGTTGACCGCGACGAAAGGGCCGTTGGCTCGCTCGGAGCGCTCGTGCACCGCCAGGGCCGCCAGTTCCTTGCCGGTGCCGCTCTCGCCCTGGATGAGCACCGGTGCGTCCACATGAGCCACCTTGCGGATGTTTCGGAACAGCCGGCGCATGATCGGACTCGCGCCCACCATCTGGTACTCGCTCTGGGGGCCTTCGCTGGGCGGCGTGCTGGTCTTCAGGCTGGCCATGCCGTAGGCATGGCCCAGGGTGACCTCGAGCCGGTCCAGGTCCGCGGGCAAGGTGTGAAAGTCGAAAAAGCAGCTCTGGATAAGGCGCCGCAGGCCCTCGTGGGCAAGCCCGCTGGCGGGGAGCATGGCGACCCATTCCACCGGGCTGTCGGCCAGGACGGTGTCCTGGTAGCCGGCGTCCGCCTTGTCGCCAAGCAGCGCGAGGCCCACCCGGAAATCACCGCTGGCGCTGAGCTCGCGTAAACGCTTGGTATCGGAGATGGTGAGTACGTCCCAGTGTCGGTTCAGGGACTGAAGATCGAAACCCGCTTCCACGCCATCGGGTTTCAGGCATAAGAGTTTTCGTTCACCCATAAAACAAGCCTTCCCTGCTCGTTTGATTGGAGTTTTTTATCGGCCTTGCTGTACCGCAACGCAACATGGATGATCCACTTTCTTGCGCCACTATGCAATCCCCCGTGGTCGGCGTAAAAACTCTCCGAGGGGTAGTCGCTGTCTGGTTCGGTGCCGTGGAGATTCGCTGGTGATTCGAACTGCGGGACTGGAGGATTTGTCGGCACTGCTGGTGCTGGAGGCGCAGGCTTTCGCCGGCGACAGGATCAGCCGGCGAAGCTTCCGCCATCTGCTGACACGGGCTCATGCACTGACTTTGGTGGACGAACGGGACGGGGGGCTGGCCGGTTACGTACTGTTGCTGTTTCGCCGCGGCCTGTCGTTGGCGCGGTTGTACTCCATCGCGGTGGCGCCTGACTGGCGTGGCCAGGGAGTGGCGAGCGGGCTGGTGACGGCGGCGGAGCACGCGGCGCTGGATCATGGCTGTGTGCTCATGCGCCTGGAGATCCGCCGCGACAACGCGCCCTCCCAAGCGCTGTTCGTCGGCCTGGGCTACCGGCCCTTCGGCGAGATAAGCCATTATTACGAGGACGCGGCGGATGCGCGGCGTTACGAGAAGTATCTGCACGCCCAGCCCGGCGCCCCGGTACGCCGCGTGCCCTACTACCCGCAGAGCCTGCCCTTTACCTGCGGGCCGGCCTGCCTGCTGATGGCCATGGCGGCGCAGGACCACAGCCTGCGCCCCGACCGGCTCGAGGAACTGCATTTGTGGCGCGAGGCCACCACCATCTACATGAGCTCGGGCCATGGCGGCTGCGGCCCGCACGGTCTGGCGCTGGCAGCGCACCGGCGGGGATTCGATGCGAGCCTGTACCTGGGTGCGCCGGGGCCGTTGTTCATGGATTCGGTGCGAGACCCGGGCAAGAAGGCGGTCATGGCGTTGGTGCAGGAGGATTTCATGGCCCAGTGCCGCGCGGCGGGTCTGGCCGAACATTTCGGGGCGCTGGGCCTGGACGTGCTGGAGGCGTGCCTGCGCGACGGCGGCCTGGTGCTGGTATTGATCAGCTCCTGGCGTTTCTATCGGGAGAAGTCTCCCCATTGGGTAGTGCTGAGCGGAATGGATGAGCGTTTCTGCTATATCGCCGATCCCTGGCTGGATGAGGATTCCCGCCGGGCCCCCACGGATTGCCTGCAGGCGCCGGTGCCGCGGGGGGAGTTCGAGCGCATGGCTCGTTATGGGCGGGCCAACGAGCAGGCGGCGGTGGTCATCGGCCCTCGGCGAGGGGCGCGCTGAACCATGGGCCGATTGCTGATCGTGGTGGATGCGCTCAAGGACTGGCGCCCCTATTATCCCAGCGAGAATCTCATCAGCGTCGACGATTACCTGTTCGGGGGCTGGCGGGATGCGCCCGCCGGTACCCGGGTGATCAATCTCTGCCGCCGCTACAAATACCTGTCCACCGGTTACTACTGCTCGCTGCTGGCCGAGGCGCGGCGGCATCGGGTGCTGCCCTCGGTGCGCACCATCAACGATCTGAGCCGCAAATCCCTGTACAGCCTCAATCTGGAGGGGCTGGGGAATGAGGATCTGCAGAAGCCGCTCGACAAGGTTTGCGGCCCACGGGAGCAGCACCACACGCTGCTGGTGTATTTTGGCCGCACCGAGCGCCCGGAATTGGCAGAGCTGGGGCGACAGTTGTTCGAGGTCTTTACCGCGCCCATCCTGCGGGTGGACTTTCGCCGTCAGGAGCAGTGGCGTATCCACGCGGTGAGCACCCAGGGTTTTCACAAACTGGTGGGGCAGGAAGAAGATTGCTTCGCCGAGGCGTTGGATACTTTCAGCCGGCGTATTTGGCGCCGAGCGCGCGCCCGACGCCCGGCCCGCTACGATCTGGCCATATTGCAGAATCCCGGGGAGGCGCTGCCGCCCTCCAATACCAAGGCCTTGAAGCATTTCATCCGCGTGGGGCGGGAGCTGGGCGTGGAGGTGGAGCTGATCGAGAAGCGCCACTATGCGCAACTTGCCGAGTACGATGCCCTGTTCATCCGCGAGACCACGGCGATCTCCGACCACACCTACCGCTTCGCCACCCGCGCCGAGAGCGAGGGGCTGGTGGTGATGGATGATCCGCAATCCATCCTGCGTTGTACCAACAAGGTCTATCTGGCCGATTTACTGCAGACTCACAAATTGCCCACACCCCGGGGGCGGATACTGCACCGGGGGCGACCGGCTGATCTGGCGCACCTGGAGGCGGAACTGGGCCTGCCGTTGGTGCTGAAAATCCCCGACGGTTCCTTCTCCCGGGGCGTGATCAAGGTGCACAGCCGTGAAGAGCTGCCCGGGGCGGCCGCCGAGCTGTTCCAGCGCTCGGAACTGATCCTCGCCCAGGAGTACGTCTACACCGAATTCGACTGGCGCATCGGGGTGCTCAACCGTAGGCCCATCTTCGCCTGCCGCTACTTCATGTCGAAGGGCCACTGGCAGATCGTTCAGCACGGCCCGGACGGGGCCTTCAGCGAGGGGGCGGGGGAGGCCATGGCGGTACACGAAGCCCCGCCCGCGGTGGTGAAGACCGCGGTGAAGGCGGCGGGGTTGATCGGTGATGGGCTCTACGGGGTGGACCTCAAGCAGACGCCGAAGGGGGTGTATCTGATCGAGGTTAACGATAACCCCAACCTGGATGCGGGGGTGGAGGATGGATACCTGGGCGATGAACTCTACCGCGTCGTACTCGGGGAGTTCATGCGGCGGGTGGACCTGTGCCGAGGCCGCTCCCGCTGATCCAGATCAAGTCTGTCCCCGCCAGGTTCGCCTAGCATGCCTCCATGATCTCGGGGCTTGGCCCCCCAGGCGCTGAGCAGGCAGGAGGCGCGTGCCATGGAACCCGTCCGCTTCGATGCGGCCCTTTACCGCAAGTACGACACCGCGGGGCCGCGCTACACCAGCTACCCCACCGCGCCGCAGTTCCACGAAGGCTTCGATGAGAGCGCCTATCGGGAACAGGCGCGGCTCGGCAACGAAGACCCCATCCCCAAGCCGCTCTCGCTGTATGTGCACATCCCCTTCTGCGAGAGCCTGTGCTACTACTGCGCCTGCAACAAGATCATCACCCGGCACCGGAACAAGTCGGTGCGGTATCTGCAATACCTGAACCGGGAGATCGCGCTGCAGGGGCGGCTGTTCGACGATGATCGGCAGGTGGAGCAGTTGCACTTCGGCGGCGGCACCCCGACCTACCTCAGCGACGAGCAGTTGCAGGCGCTGATGGTCGAGCTGGGTCAGCGTTTCAACCTGGCCGAGCCCGCCCGGCGCGAGTTCTCCATTGAGGTGGACCCCCGCGCCCTGGGGCCGGAGACTTTGCCGGTGCTGGCCGCCGAGGGCATGAACCGGATCAGCATGGGGGTGCAGGATTTCGACCCGGCGGTGCAGCGGGCGGTGAACCGCCTGCAGAGCTTCGAGCTGACCGAGGCCGCGGTGCGCCAGGCCCGCGAGAGCGGTTTTCGCTCCGTGAGCCTGGACCTGATCTACGGCCTGCCGCTGCAGAACCTGGCAAGCTTCGAGCGCACCCTGGATCAGGTGCTGAGCCTGCGTCCCGAGCGCCTCGCCATCTACAACTACGCCCATCTGCCCCATCTGGTGAAGGCTCAGAAGCTCATCCGCCAGGCCGATCTACCCAGCCCCCCGGTGAAGCTGCAGCTGCTGGCGTTGAGCATCGAGCGGCTCACCGCCGCGGGCTATGTGTACATCGGCATGGATCACTTCGCCCGCCCGGACGATGAGCTGGCGCTGGCCCGCGAGCGCGGAGACCTGCAGCGCAACTTCCAGGGCTATTCCACCCACGCGGATACCGACTTGGTGGGGCTGGGCAACACGGCCATCGGCAAGCTGGCCCACAGCTACAGCCAGAACCTGAAGACCCTGAACAGCTACTACGCCGAGCTGGATGCCGGCCGCCTGCCCGTGTGGCGCGGCGTGCGCCTGGACGATGACGATCGGCTGCGCCGGGATGTGATCAACCGCCTGATGTGCCAGGAGCGGCTGGATTACAGCGAGGTGGAGGAGCGCCACCACATCGTCTTCCGCAATTACTTCGCCGCCGAACTGCGGGCACTGGAAAGCATGGCGGTGGACGGGCTGCTGGAGATCGAGCGCCGCGGCTTGCGGGTGACCCCGGTGGGGCGGTTGCTGCTGCGCAATATCGCCATGGTCTTCGATAGCTACCTGAACCACGACCAGGGGCAGACGCGCTTCTCGCGCACCGTCTGAGCAGGTCTCAGGCGGCCATCTCCCGGCGCAGCAGCGCAATCACCGGGGCGGTGTCCGGCATCGCCCCGCGCCAGAGCCGGAAGGATTCGGCGGCCTGTTCCACCAGCATGCCCAGCCCATCGCAGGCGAAGCCCGCGTTGCGCGCCCGCGCCCAGCGCACGAAGGCGGTGGGTTCGGCGGCATAGACCATGTCGTAGCAGCCGGCCCCGGCGGCCAGCAGCGCCTCGGGCAGGGGCGGGAGTTCACCGCTCAGGCCCGCCGAGGTGGCGTTGATGACGATATCGAAGGTCTCCCCCGCCAGCGCCGGATACCCCATGCCTTGGACCGGAACCTGGCCCTGGAAGTGGGCGGCCAGTTCCTCGGCGCGGGCCGGGGTGCGGTTGGCGATGAGGATCCGTGCTGGCGCTTCGGCCAGCAGCGAGGGCATCACGCCACGGGCCGCACCGCCGGCCCCCAGCAGCAACAGGCGGCGCCCGCCAAGGTGCGCGCCCTGGGCGTGCAGATCCCGCACCAGGCCGACGCCGTCCGTGTTGTCCCCATAGAGCGTACCGTCGTCGCGCAAGGCCAGCGTGTTCACCGCCCCCGAGCGCTCGGCGCGCTCGCTGCGTGCATCAGACAAGGCCCAGGCTTGCTGCTTGAAGGGCACGGTGACGTTCAGGCCGCGTCCGCCCTCGGCGAGAAATCGCCGCACGGTCGCCTCGAAGGCGTCCAGCGGCGCCAGCAGCTTCTCATAGCGCATGGCCTGCCCGCATTGCTCGGCGAACAGGTCATGGATGCGTGGCGAGCGGCTGTGGGCGATGGGGTTGCCGATCACGGCGTAGCGATCCATGGCGTATCTCTTAACCGAAAGCGGTCTGCAGGGCCCAGAAGAATATGACGGCGAGAAAGCCGCCGGCGGGGAGCGTGACGATCCAGGACATGAAGATGGTGCGCACCACGCTCAGGTCCAGCGCCGCCAGGCCGCGGGCGAGCCCTACGCCCAGTACCGCCCCCACCAGCGTGTGGGTGGTGGAGATAGGCAGGCCCGTGCCCGAGGCCAGCACCACGGTGGTGGCCGCGGAGAGTTCGCAGGCGAAACCGCGGCTGGGGGTGAGCTGGGTGATGTTCCGGCCCACCGTGGCGATGACCCGCGCGCCCAGCATCAGCAGGCCGGCGACGATGCCGATGCCGCCGATCAGCAGCACCCACACCGGCAGGCCCGCGGATTGGCCCACATCGCCGCCGCTTTGCACCACGCTGATGATGGCGGCCATGGGGCCCACGGCATTTGCCACATCGTTGGAGCCGTGGGCGAAGGCCATGGCGCAGGCGGTGACGATCATCAGCACGCCGAAGATTCGTTCCACGTTGGTGTAGTGGGATTCCCGATCGGCATTGGGATCGATCTTGATGCGGTTGATGGCGAGTTTGCCGATTACCGCGACGACCGCGCCCACCAAGGCGGCGTAGGTGTAGGCCTCCACGGTGCTGAGGTCCATGTTCAGGTTCTTCAGGCCCTTCAGGAAGGTCACCAGAGACATCATGAAGCCGGTGAGAAAGATGTAGATCGGCACGCAGCGTTTGGCGGCCCGTACCGGGTCGTCGCGGTCCAGGATCAGCGTCTGCACGGTGCGGAACATCAAATAGGCGATGCTGCCGGCGAGCAGCGGCGAGACCACCCAGCTGGCAACGATGGTGGCCACTTTCGGCCACATCACCGCCTCCCAGCCCAGCGCGGCGATGGCGAAGCCGACGATGGCGCCGATGATGGAGTGGGTGGTGGAGACAGGCCAGCCCATGCGCGAGGCGATCAGCAGCCAGCAGCCGGCGGCCGCCAGAGCGGCGAGCATGCCCCAGACCAGGATGTCCGGTTGCCCCATGACCAGGCTGCCGTCGAGGATGCCCTTGCGGATGGTGGCGGTGACCTGGCCGCCGGCGAGCACCGCCCCGGTGAACTCGAACACCGCCGCGATGATCACGGCCTGCTTGATGGTGAGCACGCGGGAGCCCACCGAGGTGGCCATGGCGTTGGCCACGTCGTTGGCGCCGATGCCCCAGGCCATGAACAGGCCGAAGGCGGCCGCCAGAATCAGGTAGATGGTGCCGTATTCCATAGGGTGTTCCCCTGGGTTCTTTCGGGCGTTGGAATTACTTGGCGAGCATGAGCTGCAGGCGGCTGCCCACCCGCTCGGACAGATCGGCGAGCTTGCCGGTCCACTCGATGATCTTGTAGAGGAAGATCACGTCCACCGGGGGTAGCTCGTCCTCGAGCTTCTGCAGCTCGGCGCGGATGCGAATCTGCATGTTGTCGGTGTCCTTCTCGACCGCGCTCAGCTCATCGAGCAGCCTGCTGACGCGCTCCACCTCGGAGCCGCGAAAGCCGGCCTCCACCAGTTCGTCGAACTCGTTGACCACCCGTAGGGCCACGTTCACCGCTTCACTGGAGCGGCGCAGATAAGCGAGAAACTCTTCGCGGATAGCTTCGGGCAGGCTCATCTTGCGGCCCAGCACCAGGCCCGCGATGTCCTTGGCCTGGTTGGCGATGTTGTCCTGGGCACGCAGCAACTCCAGCAGGTCCCGCCGGTCCACCGGCATGAACAGGCTGTTGGGCAGATGCAGGCGCAGCTCGGTTTTCATCTCGTCGGCCTCGTCCTCCAGGGCCGCCACCCGCTGCTGGGCGCGGGCGACTTCCGCGTAATCGGCGCGGGCTACGGCGCTGAACAGGGGGATGAGCTCGCGCACGCAGTCGGCGACCTTGTTCATGTGCTGCTGCAGCGGCTTGACCGGGGAGCTGCCGAAAATGCCGGAAAAATAGCTCTTCTGGATCATTGCGTAGGTCCTGTGCAGGGGGCGGTTTCAGGAATCCTGGAGCCAGCGAACCGCATCGGGTGCGTAATAGCTGAGAATGCCGTCAGCGCCGGCGCGCTTGAGGCTGGTGAGCGCTTCCAGCACGCAGGCCCGTTCGTCCAGCCAGCCGGCTTGGGCGGCGGCCTTGAGCATGGCGTACTCGCCGCTCACCTGGTAGGCGAAAGTCGGGGCGCCGAAGCGCACCTTCACCCGGCGAATGATGTCCAGATAGGGCAGGCCGGGCTTGATCATGACCATGTCGGCGCCTTCCGCCAGATCCAGCTCCACCTCGCGCAAGGCCTCGTCGCTGTTGGCCGGGTCCATTTGGTAGCTGTGCTTGCCCGCGCCCTTGAGGTTGCCCGCCGAGCCCACCGCGTCGCGGAAGGGGCCGTAGAAGGCGGAGGCGTATTTGGCGGCGTAGGCGAGGATGCGGGTGTTGCGGTGATCGCGCGCCTCCAGGGCGTCACGGATCGCGCCGATGCGCCCGTCCATCATGTCTGAGGGGGCCACCACATCGGCGCCGGCCTCCGCGTGGCTCAGCGCCTGGCGCACCAGGGCGACGCTGGTCTCGTCGTTGAGCACGTAGCCGTCTTCGTCCACCAGGCCGTCCTGGCCGTGGCTGGTGTAGGGGTCCAGGGCCACGTCGGTGATGATCCCCAGTGCCGGCAGCTCGCGCTTGAGCGCGCGTACGGCGCGCTGGGCGAGGCCGTCCGGGTTCCAGGCCTCTTCGGCACCCGCGCTCTTCTGCGAGGCGTCTACCACGGGGAACAGGGCGATGGCGGGGATGCCCAGCTCCGCCGCCCGCGCGGCCTCTTCCAGCAGCAGGTCGATGGAGCGACGTTGCACGCCGGGCATGGAAGCCACCGGCTCGCTGCGCTGCTCGCCTTCGAGCACGAACAAGGGGTAGATGAAATCGTCCGCGCCGAGGTGGGTTTCGCGCATCATGCGCCGCGAGAAATCGTCACGGCGCATGCGGCGCAGGCGGGTTCGGGGAAATCCGGGCCGGGGGTCCGAGGGCATGGGCACTCCTGACTGACCTTGGGGGTTCACAGACCCGTGCGGGGGCAAGCTGCGCGGATTATGCCTGCAAAGCCGGTTGTTAACAAAGATGTCATGAAGGGTGTGGTAATCGGCGACCATGGGGGCGGTCAGTGTCGCCTCAAGGCCGGTGGGGCGGGTCCAGATCCAGCTGCTTGCGGGCCCAGTCCAGCACACGTTGCACACGGGGCGCGCACATGGCCTGGGCCTGGGCGAGGCTCACCCAGCGATACTCGTGGTGCTCCGGCCGGCCCAGTTCCTCGGAAATGCCCATTACCACGCGCTGCTCGGTGGTCTCCGCCAGGTGGTAACGGGCGACCTTGCCGCGGGCGTAGGGCCCGGTTTCGATGAAGTCGTGGCCCCAGTGAAAGGCCAGTTCGGTGATGCCGGTCTCTTCCTGCACCTCGCGCAGGGCGGCCTCGAAGGGGGTTTCACCCCGCTCGACGCCACCCTTGGGGAAGTCCCAGTACTGGTAGGCGCGCAGTAGCAGAAAGCGCCACTCGCCCCGCTCCCTGCGGATCACGACCACGCCGGAAGAGAGGGTGCGGATGCGCATGGCTCAGGCCTGCTGCTCCGGGTTTCCGCCGTGGTAGGCGGGGCTCAGTTCATGCACCGCCTGTACCATCGCCGCCGCGTGCTCCGGCGGTACCTCCGGGTGGATGCCGTGGCCGAGGTTGAACACATGGCCACTGCCGGGCCCGTAGCTGGCGAGCACCTTGGCCACTTCCGCGCGGATGACGTTCGGCGGGCCGTACAGGGTGGTCGGGTCCAGATTGCCCTGCAGGGCCACCGTGTCGCCCACCCGTCGGCGGGCGTCGCCCATGTCCGTGGTCCAGTCCAGGCCCAGGGCGTCGAAGCCGGCCTCGGCCATGCTCTCCAGCCACTGGCCCCCGCCCTTGGTGAAAAGGACCACGGGAATCTTTCGGCCGTCCGGTGTCTCGCGGCGCAGCCCCTGGAGGATGCGGGCGCAGTAGGCCAGCGAGAACTGCTGGTAGGCCTCGGGGTTGAGCACGCCGCCCCAGGAGTCGAACAGCATCAAGGCCTGGGCGCCGGCTTCCACCTGGGCGTTGAGATAGTCGGTGACCGCGGCGGCGGTGCGGGTGAGCAACTGATGGAGCACATCCGGGCGCTCGTAAATCATGCCCTTGATATGGGCGAAGAACTTGCTCGGGCCGCCTTCCACCATGTAGGTGGCCAGCGTCCAGGGGCTGCCGGCAAAGCCGATCAGCGGCACCCGCCCGTTGAGCTCGCGGCGGATCAGGCTTACCGCGTCCATCACGTAGCCCAGGTCATCGAAGGGGTCGGGGATGGGCAGGGAGTCCACGGCGGCGGCGGAGCGCACCGGGTTCCTGAAGCGGGGCCCCTCGCCGGGCTCGAAGTACAGGCCCAGGCCCATGGCGTCGGGAATGGTGAGAATGTCCGAGAACAGGATGGCCGCGTCCAGCGGGAAGCGCTCCAACGGCTGCAGGGTGACCTCGCAGGCGAGCTCGGGGTTCTGGCACAGGTCCATGAAGGAGCCGGCCTTGGCGCGCACCTCGCGGTACTCGGGGAGATAGCGGCCGGCCTGGCGCATCATCCACACCGGAGTGCGGTCCACAGGTTCGCGCGCCAGGGCGCGTAGCAGCCGGTCGTTGCTCAGTTCAGTCACGGATTGATAACCCACCACTAGAAGAACGGGGCGTCAGTTTAGCACGGGCCGTGGAGAGGGAGAGGAGGGGTGCAACCGCGGAGCGCTGAGATCCGCAGAGGGAAAAGGTTCACCACAACGACACAGGCGCGCCAAAGCGCCAAAGAAAGACCGATAAGGCGCTTTGTGCTGTCGCGCACTGTCCGTGCCGGTGTTTTTTTAAGGCGTTTCGCCTTTCCTCTGCGAGTCTCTGCGCCTCCGCGGTTAAACGACGTCAGACGTCCAGGTAGTTGAGAATGCCCTTGGCGGCCTCGCGGCCCTCCCACACGGCGGTGACCACCAGATCCGCGCCACGGACCATGTCGCCGCCGGAGAAGATCTTCGGGTTGCTGGTCTGGCCGCAGAGCTCTCCCTTGGCGATCTTCACCCGGTCGCGTTCGTCCACCTCGATGTTGAAGTCGTCGAACCAGGGCGCGGGGCTGGGGCGAAAGCCGAAGGCGATGATCACCCGGTCGGCGGGAATGATTTCCTCGCTGCCCGGCACCGGCTCGGGGCTGCGTCGGCCGCGCTCGTCCGGCGCGCCCAGACGGGTGGTGATGACCTTCACGCCTTCCACCCGGCCGTTGCCGACGATTTCCACCGGCTGGCGGTTCCACAGGAACTGCACGCCCTCTTCCTTGGCGTTGGCTACCTCGCGGCGGGAGCCGGGCATGTTCGCCTCGTCCCGGCGGTACGCGCAGGTGACGCTGGCCGCGCCCTGACGGACAGAGGTGCGATTGCAGTCCATGGCGGTATCACCACCGCCCAGAACCACCACCCGCTGGCCTTCCATGCTGATGTACTCGCCGCCGTAGCCCATCAGCCGATTGATGTTGGAAACCAGGAAGGGCAGCGCCTCGTGTACGCCTTCCATGTCCTCGCCGGGGAAGCCGCCACGCATGTAGGTGTAGGCGCCCATGCCGAGAAATACGGCGTCGTATTCCGCCAGCAGCTGGTCCATGGTCACGTCCTTGCCCACCTCTGTATTGAGGCGGAACTCCACGCCCATGCCTTCCATCAGCATGCGCCGGGTCGCGATGACCTCTTTTTCCAGCTTGAAGGGGGGGATGCCGAAGGTGAGCAGGCCGCCGATCTGCGGGTATTTGTCGAACACCACCGGCTGCACGCCATTGCGCACCAGGATGTCGGCCGCGCCCAGCCCGGCGGGGCCGGCGCCGATCACGGCGACCTTCTTGCCGGTGGGCACCACGCCGTCCATGTTCGGGCGCCAGCCCTGCTTGACGGCTTCATCGGTGATGTACTTCTCCACCGAACCGATGGTGATGGCGCCGAAGCCGTCATTGAGGGTGCAGGCACCCTCGCACAGCCGGTCCTGGGGGCAGACCCGGCCGCAGACTTCCGGCAGGGAGTTGGTCTTGTGGGAGAGCTCGGCGGCCTCGAACAGATTCCCCTCGGCCACCAGTTTCAGCCAGTTGGGGATGTAGTTGTGCACCGGGCACTTCCACTCGCAGTACGGGTTGCCGCACTCCAGGCAGCGCCCGGCCTGGGCGCAGGCCTGATCCTGCTCGAAGCCGGCGTAGATCTCCTTGAATTCCCGGATGCGCTGCTCGGGGCTGATCACGCGGGGCCCCTGGCGGGGGACTTCGATGAACTGGAAAACGTTCTTGCTCATGTCGGTATGCTCTCTCGGCTCGCCGCCTCAGGCGGCGCGGCGCAGGGTGTCCAGCAGGCTCTGGATGTCGGCGGCCTTGGGTTTGACCAGCCAGAACTTGCCCACGTAATCGCGGAAGTTCTCCAGCACCTCCCGGCCCCAGTCGCTGCCGGTTTCCGCCACGTAGTCGGCGATCAGGTTGCGCAGATAGCCGCGGTGGGCCTCCATGCTCTCGGAGAGCAGGCGGTTGATGTCGATCAGCTCATGGTTGTAGCGGTCGACGAACTGGTTATCCAGGTCCAGCACGAAGGCGAAGCCACCGGTCATGCCCGCGCCGAAGTTCAGGCCCGTGGCGCCCAGCACGCAGACCACGCCACCGGTCATGTATTCGCAGCCGTGATCGCCCACCCCTTCGACCACCGCCAGCGCACCGGAGTTGCGCACGGCGAAGCGCTCGCCGGCCAGCCCCGCGGCGTAGAGCTTGCCGCCGGTCGCGCCGTACAGGCAGGTGTTGCCGATGATGGTGGTCTCCTGGGTCTTGAAGACGCTGCCAGCGGGCGGGTGAATGACCAGCTTGCCGCCGGCCATGCCCTTGCCCACGTAGTCGTTGGCATCGCCTTCCAGGTGCATGTGCAGACCGCCGGCGTTCCATACGCCGAAGCTCTGGCCGGCGGTGCCGGTGAGTTTCAGCACGAGGGGCTTGTCGCTCATGCCCAGATTGCCGTGGCGGCGGGCGATTTCGCCGGACAGTCGCGCGCCGATGGAGCGGTGGGTGTTGCGCAGGGTGTAGCTGAACTCGCCGCCGCTCTTGGCCTCGATGGCGGGCAGGGCGTCGGCGACCATCTGCTCGGCAAGCTCTCCCTTGTCGAAGGGCAGATTGCGCTCCACACCGCACAGCCGCGGCCGCTCGGCGGGTACGCCGGCATCCGACAGGATGGGGCTGTAGTCCAGCCGGCCCTGACGCTCGGTTTCGCCGGGCAGCACTTCCATCAGGTCAGTGCGGCCCACCAGGTCCTCCAGGCGGCGCACGCCGAGCTTGGCCAGCCACTCGCGCACTTCCTCGGCGACGAAGCGGAAGTAGTTGGAAACCCGCTCCGGGCTGCCGATGAAGTGCCGCAGCCGCAGCACGTCCTGCTGGGTGGCGACGCCGGTGGGGCAGTTGTTCAGATGGCAGATGCGCAGGTACTTGCAGCCCATGGCGATCATGGGGGCGGTGCCGAAGCCGAAGCTCTCCGCGCCCAGGATGGCCGCCTTGATCACGTCCAGGCCGGTCTTCAGGCCGCCGTCGGTCTGCAGGCGGATGCGATCGCGCAGATTGTTCCTGCGCAGTACCTGGTGGGTCTCGGTCAGACCCAGCTCCCAGGGGCCGCCGGCATACTTCACCGAGGTCAGGGGCGAGGCGCCCGTGCCGCCGTCGTAGCCGGCGATGGTGATCAGGTCCGCGTAAGCCTTGGCGACACCGGCGGCGATGGTGCCCACGCCGGCTTCCGCCACCAGTTTTACCGAAACCAGCGCTTCCGGATTGACCTGCTTCAAGTCGAAGATCAGCTGCGCCAGATCCTCGATGGAGTAGATGTCATGATGCGGCGGCGGCGAGATCAGCGCGACACCCGGCATGGAGTAGCGCAGCCGGGCGATGATGTCGTTGACCTTGTGACCGGGTAGCTGGCCGCCTTCGCCGGGCTTCGCGCCCTGGGCCAGCTTGATCTGCAGCACCTCGGCGTTGACCAGATAATGGGGCGTTACGCCGAAGCGGCCGGAGGCGATCTGCTTGATCTTGGACATGCGCTCGGTGCCGTAGCGGGCGACATCCTCGCCGCCCTCACCGGAATTGGAGCGCGCGCCCAGGCGGTTCATGCCGATGGCCAGCGCTTCGTGGGCCTCCGGGGAGAGGGCGCCCAGGGACATGCCGGCGGAATCGAAGCGCTGGGTGATGGCCTCGATGGGCTCTATCTCGTCCAGCGCCAGGGGCTGCTCCGCAAGCTTCAGACCCAGCAGATCGCGCAGCACCGTCACCGGGCGGGTGTTCACCAGCTCGGCATAGCGCTTGTAACGCTGGTAATCACCGGTTTCCACCGATTCCTGCAGCGCGCGCACCACCTCCGGGTTGTAGGCGTGGTACTCGCCATTGTGAACGTACTTGTAGACGCCGCCCTGGTTGATGGGCTTGCGCTTGGCCCAGGCCAGCTCCGCCAGTTGCTGCTGGTCTTCTTCCAGATCGGCGAAGTTGATGCCCTGGATGCGGCTGGTGGTGCCGGTGAAGCACAGATCCACCACCTCGTCGTGCAGGCCGACGATTTCGAACAGCTGCGCGCCGCGGTAGCTGGCGATGGTGCTGATGCCCATCTTCGAGAGGATCTTGTACAGGCCCTTGTTGATGCCCTTGCGGAAGTTGCTGCCCAGCTCCAGTCGCTCGGCGGCCTTGATCTCGCCGGTGCGCAGCTGATCGGCCAGCACATCGTAGACCAGGTAGGGGAAGACAGCGGAAGCGCCGTTGCCGATCAGTACGGCAAAGTGGTGCGAATCCCGCGCCGTGCCGGTCTCGACGATGATGTTGGCGCTGCTGCGCAGGCCTTCGCGCACCAGACGCTGATGCACCGCGCCGGTGGCCAGCAGGGCGTGAATCGGCAGCTTGCCTTCGCGGATCTGACGATCGGACAGCACCACCAGGGTCTTGCCCGCGCGCACGGCGGCCTCGGCCTGCTCCGCCACAGCCTCGATGGCTGAGCGCAGGCCGCGGGCCGGGTCGTAGTTCAGGTCGATGAGTTCGTGAGCGTAGTCCGGGTCGTCCTGGCGCAGCAGGGCACGGAACTTGGCGCCCGAGAGCACGGGGGATTCCAGCACCAGGCGCTTGGCGTGGGCCTCGGTCTCCTCGAACAGGTTCTTCTCGCGGCCCAGGCAGGTCTCCAGGGACATGACGATCTGCTCGCGCAGCGGGTCGATGGCCGGGTTGGTGACCTGGGCGAACTGCTGGCGGAAGCTGTCGTAGGGGGAGCGCAGCTGTCGGGAGAGCACCGGGAAGGGGGTGTCGTCGCCCATGGAGCCCACCGGCTCCTGGCCGCCCTGGGCGGTGACCCGCAGCACCAGTTCACGTTCCTCGAAGGAGACGTTGAACATCTTCTGGTAGGCCAGCACCGCGGCGCTGTCCAGGGGCTCGGCCTGGTCGGCCGGGTCATGTTCCACGGAATGGGCGTGGGCCGCCAGCCAGCGCTTGTAGGGCTTGCGGTTCTTCAGCTGCTCGTCGATGTCCTCGGGCAGCAGCAGCTCGCCGGTATCGGTGTCGGCGGCGAGCATCTGACCGGGCTTGAGCCGGCCCTTGCGCACCACGTCCTCGGGCTGGTAGTCCCACACGCCGATCTCGGAGGCCAGGGTGATGTGCCGGTCCTTGGTGATGACCCAACGCGCCGGGCGCAGGCCGTTGCGATCGAGCACACAGCCGGCGTAGCGGCCGTCGGTGAGGACGATGCCCGCCGGACCGTCCCAGGGCTCGATGTGCATGGAGTGGTATTCGTAGAAGGCTCGCAGGTCCGGATCCATGGAGTCCACGTTCTGCCAGGCCGGCGGCACCAGCAGGCGCATGGCGCGGAACATGTCCACACCACCGGCCAGCAGCACCTCGAACATATTGTCCATGCTGGAGGAATCCGAGCCTTCGCTGTTCACCAGCGGGCGGATGTCGTCCATGTTCGGGATCAGCGGCGATTCGAAGATGCCGGCCCGGGCATTGGCCCAGTTGCGGTTGCCTTCGATGGTGTTGATCTCGCCGTTGTGGGCCAGGTACCGGAAGGGCTGTGCCAGGCGCCACTGGGGCAGGGTGTTGGTGGAGAAGCGCTGATGGAACACGGCGAGCGCCGCCGCCATGCGTGGATCCTGCAGGTCCAGGTAAAACACCGGCAGATAGCTCGGCATCACCAGGCCCTTGTAGGAGAGCACGCGGCTGGAGAGGCTGGCGATGTAGAACACCTCATCCTCGGCCAGAGCGTTCTCGGCGCGGCGGCGGCCGATAAACAGATGCCGCTCCAGGTTTGCCTCGCTCATCTGCGCCGGGGCGTTGACGAAGAGTTGCTCGATCAGGGGGAGGCTGGCCAGCGCTTCTTCACCGCAGGCCTCCGGGTTCACCGGCACCGGACGCCAGCCGGCTATGGTGAGGCCCTCGGCCTGCAGTTCCCGTTCCATGGTCTCCCGGGCGATCCGGGCGGCGCTCTCGTCCTGGCTCAGGAAGACGGCGCCCACGGCATATTGTTCACCAAGAGGGATCCCGGCTTCGTCCGCCACGGCGCGCAGGAAGGAATCCGGGCGCTTCAGCAACAGACCGCAACCGTCGCCGCTTTTCATGTCGGCGGCCACCGCGCCGCGGTGGGTCATGCGTGTCAGTGCCTGGATGGCGGTC
Organism: Alkalilimnicola sp. S0819; assembly: GCF_009295635.1. Classification (NCBI taxonomy): domain Bacteria; kingdom Pseudomonadati; phylum Pseudomonadota; class Gammaproteobacteria; order Chromatiales; family Ectothiorhodospiraceae; genus Alkalilimnicola; species Alkalilimnicola sp. S0819. Next base: position 127,901 of record NZ_WHIW01000005.1, read on the forward strand.
TTCACCAGCCGGTGGCTGGGGGTGCCGTCCATGTGGGCGATTAGGCCGAAGCCGCAATTGTCCCGCTCGAATTTGGGGCGGTACAGGCCACGATGTTCGCTGTTTTGATAGCTCACGGGAACAAGGCCTCTCTTGTGTTGAACGATAAACCAAGCCCTCTCGGCGCGCCGCGGGCGGGTTGGGCGCGGCACCGGGTTTGGCGCCGCGGAACCCCTCTCGGCGAAAAAAAAGGCGAAGCAGTATACAGTCGGCGCCGCGCCGCATCAATAAGAAACGGTTTCGGCAGGCTCGCGGTGACAGCTAAGCGGGTCTTGAGAGGCGAGAGACGGGGCTCGGGTGGCGGGCGGCTTCAGGCCGCCCGGTGGTAATGGTTGAGGGTGCGCTGCAAGGCGGTGTCATCGAAATCGCGGCTGATCACGGCATCGCCCAGTGCCCGCAGCAACACCAGGCGCAGTTGGCCGGCCTGGGCTTTCTTGTCTACGGCCATCAGGTCACGAAAGCGCTGCGGGTCCAGGTCCGTCGGCGGCGCGGTGGGCAGTTCCAGCGCGCGCAACAGGGCCTCTACCCGTTGCCGGTCCTCGGTCGCGAGCCAGCCCAGTTCCGCTGACAGCCGAGCGGCCATGGCCATGCCCGCGCTCACCGCCTCGCCGTGCAGCCAACTGCTGTAGCCGGTGTGGGTCTCCACGGCATGGCCGAAGGTGTGGCCGAGATTGAGCAGGGCGCGCTGACCCTGTTCGCGCTCGTCGGCGGCGACCACTTCGGCCTTGTTGCGGCAGGAAGCATACACAGCGTCTATCAGGGTGTCGCCGTCACCCGCCAGCAGGGCTTGCGGGCGCGCCTCCAGCCATTCCAGGAAGGGCAGGTCGCGGATCAGGCCGTATTTGACGACCTCCGCCAGGCCCGCCCGCAGTTCCCGCGGCGGCAGGGTGGCGAGTGTGTCGGTATCGGCCAGCACCAGTTGCGGCTGGTGGAAGGCGCCGATCATGTTCTTGCCCAGGGGGTGGTTTACGGCGGTCTTACCGCCCACGGAGGAGTCCACCTGGGCGAGCAGGGTGGTGGGGATCTGGATGAAGTGCACGCCGCGCTGGTAGGTGGCGGCGGCGAAGCCGACCATATCGCCGATCACGCCCCCGCCCAGGGCGATGAGGGTGCAATGGCGATCGTAGCGGCCTTGAAGCAGCTCATCGTAGATGCGCCCGGCGGTTTCCAGGGTCTTGTAGCGCTCGCCGTCGGGCAGGATGAGGGTGCCTGGGCGGTAGTCCGCCAGGCTGTCCTGCAGGCGGGCCAGGTACAACGGCGCAACGGTCTCGTTGCTGATGATCAGCACTTGGCTACCGTGCACATGGGGGCGGATCAGCTCCGGGCGGTCCAGTAGCCCGGGGCCGATATGAATGGGGTAGCTACGCTCGGCCAGTTCCACGATGAGGGTTTGCATATCCTGGGACACTAGAGAGTCTCCGTGGGCCGCGCGGCCCGCTCCAGTTGTTCGGTGATGTGCCGCACCAGGCTTTTCACGCCGCCGCGGTCGGTGTCGACGATCAGATCGGCGACCTCCCGGTACAGCGGGTCGCGCTCGGCGAGCAGGGCGGCGAGCCGGGCGCGGGGGTCGGCGGTCTGCAGCAGCGGGCGGTTGCGATCGTGACGGGTGCGCTGCAGTTGCCGATCCACCGAAGTGCGCAGGTAGATGACGGTGCCCCGGCCGCCAAGGTGGCGGCGGTTGTCGGGAGTGATTACCGCGCCGCCGCCCGTGGCCAGCACGATGCCCGGTTCGCGGGTGAGTTCTTCGATCAGGCGCGCTTCGCGCTCGCGAAAGCCGGCCTCGCCCTCGATCTCGAAGATCACCGGGATGCGTACCCCGGTGCGCTCTTCCAGGCAATGATCGCTGTCCACGAAGCGTAGCCCCAGCGCCTGGGCCAGGCGCCGGCCGATGGTGCTCTTGCCCGCCCCCATGGGGCCGACCAGAAAGATGCTGCGGCTGGCTGAACTCATGAGGGCAAACTATACCAGCAAACGCCTCGCTCCCGCGTCCCTGCGGTCGGTGGGTCAGGGAAGTTTATCCGTGCCACCCCGGTGTGGGAGCGGCGTTGGTCGCGAGCCCCGCAGATGCACGGCAAGCGAAAGAAAGGGCCCCGCAGGGCCCTATACTTTCTTCGCTTCGAGCGCGGAGCGCTTATTCGACGCTCAGGCTCTCCTTGAGGATCTTCGGCGTGACGAACACCAGCAGCTCGCTGCGGGCATCGATGTCGTTGGTGGAGCGGAACAGATAGCCCACCGCCGGCAGTTCGCCGAAGAAGGGCACCCGGGTGGTGTCCTTGCGGTTGGTGCGCTCGTAGACACCGCCCAGCACCACGGTCTCACCGTTGTCCACCAGCACCTGGGTGGTGACCGACTGGGTGTTGATGGCCGGGCCGGCAAGGGTGGTTTCGCCTACGCTGTCCTTGCTCACCTCCAGATCCAGCAGCACCCGGTCGTCCGGAGTGATTTGCGGGGTCACGGTCAGCCCCAGCACGGCTTTCTTGAAGGACACGCTGGTGTTGCCGGCGGAGCTGGCTTCCAGATAGGGGATTTCCACGCCCTGCTCGATGGTGGCGGATTTCTTGTCGGCGGTGATCACCCGCGGACTGGAGACGATGTCACCGCGGTTCTCGGCCTCCATGGCGGATAGCTCCAGCTGCAGCAGCCAGCTGCCGATCCGGCCGATGGCCAGGCCGATGTTGCCCGCGCCCACCACGGGCAGGTCCACCATCAGCGGATCTCCGACGTTGCCTGCGGGGAAGCCGCGGCGGCCGCCGATGCCGTAGTCGGGGTCGGAGCCGGTGTTGCCGGTAGTGTCCGAGCCGGAGACGCCGAAGCGCACGCCCAGGTCCTTGCTGAAATCATCGCTGGCGATGACGATGCGCGACTCGATCAGCACCTGCTTGACCGGGATGTCCAGCTCCGTAACCAGTGCGCGGATGGCGCTCAGGTTCTCGGCGGATTCGCGCAGGATCAGGGTGTTGGTGCGTGGGTCGACGATCAGGCTGCCGCGTTCGCTGATCAGGCCGGCTTCGCCGGATTGCAGCAGGGTGGCGATGTCCTGGGCCTTGGCATAGCTGACCTGGAGCAGTTCCGAGCGCAGCGGGGCCAGTTCCTTGACCTGCTGGCGGGACTCCAGCTCCAGACGTTCTCGGGCGGCAATTTCCTCGGCCGGCGCGATCAACATCACGTTGCCGTTCTGGCGCTTGTCCAGCCCGCGGGTGCGCAGGATGATGTCCAGCGCCTGGTCCCAGGGGACATTCTGCAGCCGCAGGGTGATATTGCCGGTAACGCTGTCGCTCACCACCAGGTTCAGCCCGGTGAAATCCGCCAGCAGCTGCAGCACGGAGCGCACTTCGATGTCCTGGAAGTTCAGCGACAGGCGCTCGCCGGTGTAGTGGGTTTCTTCCCGCTCGCGCTGGGCCTGCTCCTCGGCGGTGAGCGGCTGCACCTCGATGACGAAGGTGTCACCGGTCTGGTAGGCGAGCTGCTCGTAATCGCCGCTGGCGCTTACCGTGATGCGCGCGTGGCGGCCGCTCTGGCGGGCATCCACCGTCTCCACCGGGGTGGCGAAGTCGGTGACGTCCAGGCGACGGGCCAGGCGATCGGGCAGGGTGCTGTTTCGCACCTCGGCGATGATCTGGCCGCCTTCCTCGCGCAGGTCCACCGAGGCGTTGGGGTCGCTCAGGCTGAGTATGATCCGGGCGGTGCCCTCGGCGGTGCGGCGGAAGTCCAGAGCCTTCAGGCTGGCACCGTCGCCGCTCGTCCGAGCGGCCGTTCGGGAGCTGCCGCCGCTGGCCGCGGCGGAGGTGCTGGCCGCGGCGTTGTCCAGCAACACATGGATCCGGTTGCCGTCTACGCGGGTCTCGTAACCCACCAGTTGGGCGAGCTTGATTACCACGCGGGTGCGGCCGCCGGCCGCGGCCGTGGTGACGCTCTCCACGTTGCCGGCGCCGATGTCCATTGTGGGATCGCTCAGGCGGTTCTCGGTATCCAATAAATCCAGTGCGATGCGGGCCGGGTCCTCGATGGTGAAGCTGCGCGGCTGATCCGTCGGGTTCTCCAGGCTCAGGGTAAGCTGGACCCGGTTGCCCGGCAGGGTGGAGAAGTCGATATCGGTGAGCGCGTTCTGGGCGGCCGCGCTCTGACTGCCCAGCAGCAGCATGGCGGCCAGTGCGAACAGCCTCTTGGCGAACCGGTGCTTCGCGCGAGCAATACGAGTGGATTGTTTTATTGTCATCTTGTGGGCTCCCACCAAAATCATTCCTTAACCGCCAGTGAGGCTTCGCGCTCCATCCAGCCGCCACGGCCGTTCGGAACCAGCTCGACCAGTGAGGCTTTCTGGTCGCTCAGGGCAACGATGCGGCCGTGGTTCTGGCCCATGTGATTGCCCGGTTGTACCCGATGGATGGTGCCGCCGGGGTCGCGAATCAGACCCCAGAGCATGCCGTCTTGCTGCAGGGTGCCCACCATGCGCAGGGCATCCAGCGGGAACTCTTCCAGCACCTCACGCGGGCGCGAGGGGTCCGGTCGCGGACCGCTGGTATCGGCCACGGCCGGTCCGTCCGCCGCTTCGCCGAAGCGCAGCTCGGCGAAGGGGTTGCGCAGGTCCGCGGTGCGTTCCGGATAGGTGTAGGACTCGAAGGGCGGCATCTCCGGTACCGGCTCTATGGGTGCCGCGGGCCGCTGCTTTATGCGGGCGATTTCGCCCTGCAGATCGGACATGTCCTGGCTGCAGCCGGCCAGCCCCACAAGGCTTGCGGAAAGTATCAGTGCCGCCAGAGGGCGCGCGTTCAAGCGTTTCATTTCGCGTCTCCCTCCTCGACGTACCAGTAGGTCTTGGCGGTCAGGTTCATCACCAATTGCTCACCCGCCGGGGCGATGTCGATGTCGTGCAGGGTGACGATGCGCGGCAGGTTGGCCACGCCGCTGACGAAGCGGCCGAACTCGTGGTAGTCACCCCGTACGCTGATCTGCACAGGCAGTTCGGCATAGAATTCCTGGAGGCGCTCCCCGCTGGGGCGGAACAGGTCGAATTCCAGACCGCTGGCGAGGCCCGTCTGGGAGATGTCCACCAGCAGCTTGGAAACTTCCGCTCGGCTGGGCAGCTGGCGCAGCATGTCGCCGAAGGAGCGGCGCATGTCGGCGAGCTGCTGCTCGTAGGCTTCCAGGTTGGCGGCGCGCTTTTGCTTGAAGGCCAGGGTTTGCAGCAGTTCCTTCTCCTCGGCGGCCACCTTCTTCAGATCGTCCTGCTGATGCTGCCAGTCGAACCACCAGCCGGCCACCACCACTGCGACGAAAGCCAGCACCAGCAGCACGGCCTTGGCGGGCCAGGGCCAGCTGCCGATGTTGTTGAAATCCAGTTCGTTGATCTTGTTCAGGTCCATCAGCGGGCCTCCTCGTCGTCAGGCACCGACTGTCGCACCTGCAGGTCGAAGCTGCTGATGCGCGTCTGGCCCTGCTCGCTGACCTGAATCACGTTCAGCTTCGGGTCGCTGAACCAGTCCGAGCTGTCCAGGTTCTCCATGTAGCGGGAGATGCGGGCGTTGGATTCGGCGCGACCGGCGATGGCCAGCTGGACGCCCGATTGCTTGAGGCTGCTGAGGTGCAGACCTTCGGGCAAGGTGGTGCTGAGTTCCTCGAAAAGATGCACCACCCCGCTGCGGCCGGCTTGCAGCTTCTGAATGACTTCCATGCGTGAGATCAGCTGGCGCTTGGTTTTTTCCAGATCCTGGATCTTCGCGATGCGCGCATCCAGGGCGGTGATTTCCTGTTGCACCAGCCGATTGCGTGCCTTCTGAAAGTCGACGCGGTCGGCGAAGTACATATGGCCGCCGAACCAGGTGGCGGCCCCCAGGACCAGCGCACCGACCAGGATGGCGATGAATTCCTGCTGGCGCTTCTTGCGCAGTGCCGCGCGCCAGGGGAGTAGGTTTATTTTTGTCATTTTAGTCGAAGCCCCTCATGGCAAGGCCGCAGGCAATCAGCAGGGCGGGCGCGTCCTCGCTGAGCATGTGCGGGCGTACGCGTGAGGACACCGGCATGTTGGCGAAAGGGTTGGCCTTGCTGGCCGGGGTTCCGGTGTAGTCCTGGATCAGCTCCGCCGCCCCGGGGATGGCCGCGCAACCGCCGGCCACCAGGACATGGTCCACGCTGGCATGCTGGCCGGAGCTGAAGAAGAACTGCAGCGACCGGGCCACCTGCTCGGCCATGGTCTCCTTGAACGGCGCCAGGACTTCGTCCTCGTAGCTGTCGGGCAGACCGCCCTGGCGTTTGGCGCGTCCGGCCTCTTCGTAGGACAGGCCGTAGCGGCGCATGATCTCCTCGGTGAGCTGGCGGCCGCCGAAGATCTGCTCGCGGGTGTAGATGATGCGCTGATTCTCCAGCACGGTCAGCGCCGTCATGGTGGCGCCTATGTCCACCACCGCCACGGTCTGATCCGCGCCGCCGGGCAGGCTCGCCGCCATCAGCGAGTAGGCGTTCTCCATGGCGTAGCTTTCCACGTCCACCACCTGCGCGCTGAGCCCGGCCGCCTGCAGCACATCCACCCGGCTCTCCACGTTCTCGCTGCGCGAGGCTACCAGCAGCACTTCCGCCTCGTCGGCGTTGCCGGCCACCGGGCCCAGCATCTGGAAGTCCAGGTTGACCTCCTCCAGCGGGTAGGGCACGTACTGATCGGCCTGCAGCTCGATCTGCGCCTCCATCTCGTCCTCGCTCAGGCTCGCCGGCATGGTGATGACCTTGCTGATGGCGGAGGAGGCGGGGACGGCGACCGCGGCGGTCTTGGCCTTGGACTGCGAGCGGCGCACCGCTGCCTTGAGGGCCTCGGAGACCGCTTCCGGGTTTTCGATGCGTTTCTCCACCACGGCATTGGGTGGCAAGGGTTCCACCGCGTAACACTCGACGCGATACCGCGCATCGGCCCGACGCAGCTCAAGTAATTTCACGGCGGTCGAACTGATGTCGATCCCGAGAAGGGGAAGGTGTTTCTTACCGAGCAAGCCCACTTATTTTTTCCTTATAGGTTTGCGGCTTTCTGAGGGGTATATGCAATATCGCATTCAAACGCAAGCACAACTTCAGGTCAAGGCGGCCAAACTGGGAACGTCGTCGACGTTGCGAGCCTTCCGGCTGTTATACTGCCGCCCTGTCGAAAACCTGCGCTGGCGCATAAAACATGAAGCGTACCCTCAACCGACTATTCCTGTTCTTCCTGGCCGCCGGTCTCGCCCTGGGGCTATTGGGCCTGGTGGGCGTCGGCGCGGCTTATTTGGTGCTGGCCCCGCAGTTGCCCTCCGTGGAAAGCCTGCGGGACGTTGAGTACCAGGTGCCTTTGCGGGTCTATACCCGGGAAGGTGATCTGATCGCCGAGTTCGGCGAGAAGAAACGCACGCCCCTGAGCTATGACGAATTGCCCCCCGATTTGGTCAATGCCTTCATCGCGGCCGAAGACGAGCGTTTCTTCGAGCACCCGGGGGTAGATTATCAAGGACTTTTGCGCGCGGTCTGGTACCTGGTTCGCACTGGGGAGAAGGGGCCGGGTGGTAGCACTATCACCATGCAGGTGGCTCGCAACTTCTTCCTCAGTCGCGAGAAAACCTACCTGCGCAAGGCCAACGAGATCCTGCTGGCTCTCAAGATCGACCGTGAGCTGAGCAAGCCTCAGATCATGGAGTTGTATCTCAACAAGATCTATCTGGGGCATCGTGCCTACGGGGTGGGCGCGGCGGCCCAGGTGTATTACGGCCAGCCGATCGCGGCGCTGGATCTTGCGCAGATGGCAATGATCGCCGGGCTGCCCAAGGCGCCGTCGAGGGACAATCCGGTGACCAACCCCGAGCGAGCGAAAGAGCGCCGGGCGTACGTTTTGCGTCGCATGCGCGAACAGGGCTTTATCGATCAGCCGACCTACGAGCAGGCGCTGGGCGCGCCGGTGACCGCTCGCACCTACGAAGAGCGCCCCGAGGTGGAGGCGCCTTATGTGGCCGAGATGGCACGCGCCGAGGTGGTGGCGCGCTTTGGCGAGGAGCGGGCCTACTCGGCGGGCTACAAGGTGTTCACCACCGTGGAAGCGGCTCGCCAGCGCGCGGCCGTGGCGGCCCTGCGCCAGGGGCTGCTGGATTACGATCGGCGCCATGGTTACCGGGGGCCGATCGAGACGTTGGAGCTCGCGGCGCTGGAAGATGAGCAGGCGCGCCTTGGGCGGCTGCGCAAGCACGCGGTGGTGGGCGGGCTGATGCCCGCGCTGGTGCTGGCTGTGGATGAGCAGGGAGCGGAGCTGCTGTTGCGCAGTGCCGAGCGTGTGCGGCTGCCGTTCGCCGCCATGAATTGGGCGAAGCCTTTCGTGAACCGTGAGGTGGTGGGGGCGGCGCCGAAGACGCCCGCCGAGGTGTTGAGTAGCGGCGATGTGGTTCGGCTGCAGGCGGTGGGTTCGGGCTGGGTGCTCGCCCAGGTTCCGCAACCGGAAGGGGCGCTGGTGGGCCTGGAGCCACAGAGCGGCGCCATACGCTCACTGGTTGGCGGCTTCGACTTCTTCGACAGCAAATTCAATCGCGCCACCCAAGCGCGGCGCCAGCCGGGTTCCAGCTTCAAGCCCTTCATTTATTCAGCAGCCTTGGCAGCGGGCATGACCCCGGCCACCGTGATCAACGACGCCCCGGTAGTGTTCGATGATCCGGCGCTGGAGGATACCTGGCGGCCCAAGAACTACAGCGGCCGTTTCTACGGCCCGACCCGTCTGCGCGAAGCGCTGGTGCGCTCGCGCAATCTGGTCTCCATCCGCGTGCTGCGCGAGATCGGTATCGCTTACGCCATCGATTATCTGCAGCGTTTCGGCTTTCCCGGGGGTAGCCTGCCGCGGGATCTTTCCCTGTCCCTGGGGAGCGCGAGTCTGACGCCGCTGGAGTTGGCTCGGGGCTATGCGGTGTTCGCCAATGGTGGTCATCAGGTCCAGCCTTATCTGGTCGAGGAGATCTACGACGATGGCGGCAAGCGGGTCTACCGCGCGCCGCTGGTGCGGCTGTGTGAAGGCTGCGAGGAGGAACCGGCGGCACTGGTCGTGCCCGTGAGCGCCGAAGGCGGTGAGGCGCTGGTGCCGCGAGAGCGGCGGGACGCGCCGCGGGTGCTGGATGCCCGCAATGTCTACTTGATGAACGATATGCTGCGGGACGTGATTCGACGCGGCACCGGGCGGCGTGCGCTGAGCCTGGGGCGGCGTGATCTGGCCGGCAAGACAGGTACCACCAACGCCCAGCAGGACGTATGGTTCACCGGCTACAACAGCGCCCTGGTGGGGGTGGTCTGGATGGGTTTCGATCAGCTCCAGCCCCTGGGGCGGGGTGAGACCGGTTCGACGGCCGCGCTCCCGGTGTGGGTGTCCTATATGGGCCAGGCACTGAAAGGCGTGCCGGAGGCGGATCCGGCTCGGCCTGCTGGCCTGGTCAGCGTGCGTATCGACCCGGAAAGCGGGCGTGCCGCGCGAGCCGAGAACCCCGGTGCGGTGTTCGAACTGTTCCGGGAAGACCGGGTACCGGAGCTGGAGCCGCCGGGCGCCGGTGCGCCGGGCAGCGGTTCGGCGGGTGGTGAGCGGCCCTTGTTCTAGCCGGTCGGGAGGCTCTGATGACCAAGCGCGGCAGCAATGCGGATGTGCGCATGCGCGAGCGCCTCGCCCAGGAGGCGGCTCGGGTGATGGCCGAGGAAGGTGTGGGAGATTTCGCCGCCGCCAAACGCAAGGCGGCGCTGCGCCTGGGGGCGCCGGATACCCGCAACCTGCCCCGAAACCAGGAGGTCCAGGCCGCGCTGATGGAGTATCAGCGGCTGTTTCAGGCCGAAAGCCAGCCGCGTCGTCTGCGCCAGCTACGTGAGGCCGCGCTGGAGGCGATGGCCTTGCTGGCGCCCTTTCGCCCGGCGCTGGTGGGTTCGGTGCTCAGCGGCACCGCCAGCGAGCACTCCGACGTGAACCTGCATCTTTTCGCGGAAACCCCCGAAGATGTGGCATTCTTCCTCATGGATCGACAGATTCCCTTCGAGACCGACGAGCGCAAGCTCCGATACGGTGTCGATCAGTGGCGGGACTGGCCGGTAATACGCTTCCTGGCCGGGGATGTGATGATCGATCTGACCATATTCGACCCGGCGGGCGGGCGCGAGCCGCCCCGCAGCCGGGTGGATGGCCGGCCCATGGAACGCGCAGGCGAAAGTGCGGTGCGGGACCTGCTGGCGGAGGCCTGAGGAGCGACAATAACGCGCCTCGACCTTCAGGGGGTGTGCGCCTATTCCAGAGCCCGGGCGGGGCTCCGCTCAGGCAGCGCACTGCTTTTCATCGCTCGGCCTCAGAATCGTGGGCCGCCGCCGACCGTACCAAGCCCAGGGCTCGCACCTATCCTCGCGGGGTGTTGTTGCCACCCTGCTCAAGCTCAGTTGCCAAGTGTTTGGCCATAAAAAAACCGGAGCGCCAGGCTCCGGTTTCCATGGGGCGCTGGAGGCGGCTTAGCGCTTGTGCACCGCCACGTAATCGCGCTTGGCGGCGCCGGTGTAGGACTGGCGGGGGCGGCCAATGCGCTGCTCCGGGTCGCTGATCATCTCTTCCCACTGGGCGATCCAGCCCGGGGTGCGGCCCAGGGCGAACAGCACCGTGAAGAACTCGGTGGGGATGCCCAGGGCGCGGTAGATGATGCCCGAGTAGAAGTCCACGTTCGGGTAGAGCTTGCGCTCCACGAAATAATCGTCCTTCAGGGCGATTTCCTCGAGCCGCATGGCCAGTTCCAGCTGCGGGTCGTCGCTCATGCCCAGTTCGTCCAGCACCTCGTGGCAGGTCTTGCGGATGATGGTGGCGCGCGGGTCGTAGTTCTTGTAGACCCGGTGGCCAAAGCCCATCAGGCGGAAGGGGTCGTTCTTGTCCTTCGCCTTGTCGATGAACCTCGGCACATTGTCGGCGCTGCCGATCTCCTCCAGCATGTTCAGCACCGCCTCGTTGGCGCCGCCGTGGGCCGGACCCCACAGCGCCGCGCAACCCGCCGCCATGGCGGCGAAGGGGTTGGTGCCGGTGCTGCCGGCCAGGCGCACAGTGGAGGTGGAGGCGTTCTGCTCGTGATCGGCGTGCAGGATCAGCAGCTGGTCCAGGGCCTTCTCGGCCACGGGGCTGATCTCGTAGTCCTCGCTGGGACGGGCGAACATCATGCGCAGCAGGTTGCCGGCGTAGCTCAGTTCGTTGCGCGGGTAAACGAAGGGCTCGCCGAGGATCTTCTTGAAGGCCGCGGCCGCGATGGTGGGCATCTTGGCGAGGATCCGGTGAGCGCACAGGCGCCGGCTTTCCGGATCGTTGATGTCGATCTGGTCATGGTAGAAGGCGGACAGGGAGCCGACCACCGCCGTGAGCATGGCCATCGGATGGGCGTCGTAATGGAAGCCGCCGAAGAAATCCTTGATGCTCTCGTTCACCATGGTGTGCCGGGTGATGGAGTCCTCGAAGCCTTCCAGCTCCCGCTTGGTGGGCAGTTCGCCGTTCATCAGCAGGTAGCTCACCTCCAGAAAGGAGCTCTGCTCGGCCAGCTGGTCGATGGGGTAGCCGCGATAGAGCAGCACGCCCTTGTCGCCGTCGATGAAGGTGATGTCGCTGCGGCAGCTGGCAGTGGAGGTGAAGCCCGGGTCGTAGGTGAAGTAGCCGAGTTCGCCGTACAGCGTCTTGATGTCGACCACGTCGGGTCCGTGGGTGCCCTCGCGAATGGGGAAGTCCACGCTCTTGCCGCTTACGTTATCGGTTATGGTGACGGTTTTCTTGGACATGCAAAGCTTCTCCTTAATTCGCCTCGCCGTGAGGGCGCTCACGGCCTGTTGCCGAAAACCTGTCCGCAATGCAACGGGCCCGGCTCGCTGACGAGCGAGTGGCAACCACGGAGTTGCCGGGCAGGCGGTCGGGAATCGGTGCCTGGGGCCTGGTTCGACCGCCATTGCGGCCGGGCGGTCCCGGGGGGGCGCTTGTGTGCGGCGCGCCATAAGGCCGCGCAGATAGTATCAATAATCCCAATACTGGAAAAGCAGATGGGCGCCAGATCGGCGGGGTTTTCGGTAACTTCTGCGAAACCATGGGGAATGTGTCGGCATTCTCGCGCCCGGTGGAGGGTATTGGGGCCGATGGGGATTGGGCGAACGCCTTCGACGGGCGGGCAGGGTGCGCGAGAGGAGTCTACGCATGCAGCGAGCACAAAAAAGGCGCCCATGTTGGGGCGCCTTTCGGGCTGGATCGTTCGCGCCTACTTGCGGCGGCTGAGGCCGCCGAACTTCTTGCGGAACTGGTCCACACGGCCGCCGGTGCTGGCGACGCGCTGCTTGCCGGTGTAGAAGGGGTGGCTGTCGCTGGAGACTTCCACCTTGACCAGCGGATATTCCTTGCCGTCTTCCCACTGGATGGTGTCCTTGGTGCGCACCGTCGAGCGGGTCTTGAAGGCGAAGTTGGAGGAGATGTCCTGGAACACCACCTCACGGTAATTCGGATGGATATCTTTCTGCATAAAGCACCTTTAATCCCAAGCCCCGGGGTCCGGGCCCGGGCACGGCCCCAAATACGAAGCCGGCAATCATAGTCGCCTCGGGTGGGGCTTGGCAAGGGAAGCGCCGATCAATTTCCATGGGTTTTGGATCAGTGTCGTGGGCGTGGTGCCTTGCTGCCTCGTGGGGCGCGTAACGGCAGTACGCGGGCGAGCGGCGGTGGCGGGGCGGGTGGGCGGCGGCCGCTGAATTGTTCCAGACGATCGAGCAGGCCGTCGCGGGCGAGGATGGATTCCCACATCATGCGCGATATGCGCAGGCAGGCCGACAGTGGCGTGGGGGCCCGGCGGCGCGCCTGATCGATCTGCCATTGCAGGCCCCGAAGCCGGCGTTGCTTGTCCGCCGGCGCTCGGGCAATGACTGCCTCGATGTGGGCGAGGCGGCGGGCCTCGAAGGCCTCGGGGTCGGTGCGGGCCAGCTGGACCCAGTCGTCGAAGCTCATGCTCCGGCGGCGCGGCTTGCCTGTCCCTGTCATCGTCTGCCCCCCCGTGTTGCCGGCGGTTGGTGATCGGTTCAGCGTGTGCTGTGCGGCCTGGATCAGCGGTGCGCCTCCACGCCTCTGGGGCGCCGAAACCGAGGCCGCCCCCCAGGGGCCGGTGACAAGCCACGGCTTTGGCCGGCGTCGCGCTGGGTCCGTACAGGCAGAGCTTGGGGCTTCCGCCGACCATTATAAGGGATGGAAGGCGCGGATGCGGTCGAGGCGGATCTGCACGTGGTAGCCTTGGCAGTCTAGGGCAAGCAGGTATTCGGCCTGCTCGCAGGTGTTGAGATTGAGCGGTGTGAGGGGTTCCACCCGGGTCTGGCCCGCGTCGGTAAGCCAGGCGGTGCGCAGGCGCAGGCCGTGGAGTATGGCCACTTCCAGTTCCGCGTGGCGCTGCGAATGGATCGGCTTGTAGTCGCTCATGACTTAAATATAAACCCGGCTGGGAATCCCTCAAGCCGCAGGAGTCATTTATGTATGCTGCACTGAAGCACATTCACCTGCTGGCGGTGGTGCTGAGCATCGCGCTTTTCCTGTTTCGCGGCGTGCTGATGCTGCTTGGCTCGCGGTTGCTGCGGGCCCGGGTGTTGCGGGTGCTGCCCCATGGGGTGGATACCGTGCTGCTGATCAGCGCCCTGGCCTTGGCTTGGCAGTTTTATCGGTGGCCGGCGGTGGGGCATGACTGGATACACGCCAAGCTCATCGCCCTGGTGTGCTACATCGTGCTGGGAACGGTGGCCCTGAAGCGTGGTCGCACGCTGCGGGGGCGGGCGCTGGCGCTGGTCGGGGCGCTGGTGGTGTTCGCCTATATCGTGATGGTGGCGCTGAGCAAGCAGGTGTGGCCGTTTTAGTCCGCTGCTTCGCTTCGCTGTAGCGCGGCTACGGTTGCCGCGGCAGGAACAGGGCCTGCAGGTCGTTTAGCCAGTTCAGGCCCTCGGTCGTGGGGCGGATATGGCCGTTTTCGATGGCCAGCCAGCCGCGGGCTCGCGCCTGCGCCAGCGGGGCGGCGAAGTCTTCGCTGGCAAGCCCCGTGCGGGCGAGCATCAGTTCGCGCGGGAAGCCCTCGGTCAGGCGCAGGGCGTTGAGCATGAATTCCAGCACTCGGTCCTCCCGTGATACTTCCCGCTCCTCCGCCAAGGCCTGCGGGCCTCCGGCGGCCTGTTGCCAGGCTCTTGGCAGCCGCAGCCGGGTGCGCCGTGTGATGCGTTCGCTGCCTGCGTCGCTGAGCTTGCCGTGGGCGCCGGCACCCACCGCCAGATAATCGCCGAACAGCCAGTAGTTGAGGTTGTGTCGGGCGCGCCGGCCGGGGCGCGCATAGGCCGAGATCTCGTAGTGCTGGTAACCGGCCTCGGCGAGCCGCGCCTGGCAGGCCTCCTGGATGGCCCAGGCCTCATCCGGGTCGGGCAGCCGGGGTGGGCGGGCTGCGAAGGCGGTGCCGGGCTCCAGGGTAAGCTGGTAATGGGAGAGGTGCTCCGGCGCCAGCGCAATGGCTTGCTCCACGTCGGCCAGCGCCTGGGCACGGTTTTGCCCGGGCAAGGCGTACATCAGGTCCAGGTTGATATTGTCGAAGCCCGCCGCGCGTGCCGCGGCCACGGCACCCAAGGCTTCCTCCGCGCCGTGGACCCGTCCCAGGGCATGCAACTGTTCGCCGTGAAAGCTCTGTACGCCGATGGATAGCCGGTTGATGCCAGCGGCGCGGAAGCCCTCGAAGCGGGCCTGCTCGAAGGCGCCGGGGTTGGCTTCCAGGGTGATTTCGGCATCGGCTGCCAGCGGGACCCGCGCCCGCAGGCCGTCCATGAAACGGGCGATGGCTTCGGCGGGGAAGAGGCTGGGGGTGCCGCCGCCGAAGAACACCGTTTCCACCGGTCGTCCTTCGGCGGAAGCCGCTTCGTAGTCCAGGTCCCGCAGCAGGGCGTCCACATAGTCGTCCGACGGCAGCTCGCCACGCAGGGCGTGGGAGTTGAAGTCGCAGTAGGGGCATTTGCGCACGCACCAAGGCAGGTGCACGTATAGCCCCAGCGGGGGTGGCTCGGTCGTGGGGGGGGTGGTCTCGCCCATGGCGGCGCTCAGCGCAGCCGCTCCGGCAGTGTCTGCAGCAGTGCGCGCAGGGCGCGGCCGCGGTGAGAATGGCGGGCCTTGTCCTCGGGGCTCAGCTGCGCCGCCGCGCGGTCCGCATCCAGCGCGTGAAAGATCGGGTCGTAACCGAACCCGCCGTCACCGACGGGTGCTTCCAGGATGCGCCCTTCCCAGCTGCCGTGGCAGATCAGCGGCGTGGGGTCTGCGGGGTGGCGCATATAGGCGAGCACGCAGTGAAAGCGGGCGCCGCGCCGCGCGGCAGGAACCCCGCGCAGGGCCTCCAGCAGCTTGCGGTTGTTCTGCGCATCGTCCGCCTCCGCGCCGGCATAGCGGGCGGAGTAGATGCCCGGCGCGCCGTTCAAGGCATCCACTTCCAGGCCTGAGTCGTCCGCCAGGGCCGGCAGGCCGCTGTGGCGAGCCGCGTGGCGGGCCTTGAGCAGGGCGTTTTCGATGAAGCTCAGCCCGGTCTCCTCGGGCGAGACAATGCCCAGCTCCCGCAGGGTAATCAGTTCCACCGGCAGGTCTGCCAGCAGTTGCGCCAGCTCTCGGACCTTGCCCGCATTGTTGCTCGCCAGGCAGATGCGCATCGCTCAGTCCTCCAGGGCTGCGCGCTGCTGTGCCAGCAGCCCTTCGATGCCGCTCTGGGCCAAGGCCAGCATGCGCTGCAGCTCATCGGGCCGGAAGGCATGGCCTTCGGCGGTGCCCTGGATCTCGACGAAGGCGCCGGCCTCGTTCATGACCACGTTCATGTCCGTTTCCGCCTCGGCGTCCTCCAGATAGTCCAGGTCCAGCACAGGCTCCCCGCGATACAGGCCCACGGACACGGCAGCCACCTGGCCAAATAGCGGGTTTCGTTTGATTTTCTTGCGTTTCAGCAAGCCGCGCAAGGCGTCGGCCAGCGCCACGTAGGCGCCGGTGATGGCGGCGGTGCGGGTGCCGCCGTCGGCCTGCAGCACATCGCAATCGAGGATGATGCGTCGCTCGCCCAGGGCTTCCAGGTTGACCGCGGCGCGCAGCGCGCGGCCGATCAGGCGTTGGATCTCCACGGTGCGCCCCTGCTGGCGCCCCCGGGCGGCCTCGCGGTCGGAGCGGCTGTGGGTGGCGCGGGGGAGCATGCCGTACTCGGCGGTGACCCAGCCGCGACCGGTGTTGCGCAGGAAGGGTGGCACCCGATCCTCCACGGTGGCGGTGCATAGCACCCGGGTTTCGCCAAACTCCACCAGCACCGAGCCTTCGGCGTGGCGGGTGAATTGGCGGGTGATGCGTACGGCGCGAAGTTCATCGGGGCGGCGGCCGCTGGGGCGCATGCGCTCTACCTCGGGGCTGTGGGCGGAGGGCAATGCTATCACAGGGGCTGCGCGACACCGGTGGCGGTTTCCGCCCCGGGCGAGCTTGCGTAAGATGCACCTCTTTACCTGCGGGAAGCGCGCAAGCTTTCCCGGCCCGGAGGGAGCCATGGTACGCAGTATGACCGCCTTCGAGCGCCGCGAGCGCCAAGGGGAGTGGGGCAGGATCAGTTGGGAGCTGCGCTCGATCAATCACCGTTATCTGGATATCTATCCGCGCCTGCCCGAAGAGTTGCGGACGCTGGAGCCGGCGCTGCGCGAACGGGTGGGGCGCAAGCTCGCCCGGGGCAAGGTGGAGTGCAGCCTGCGCTACCGGCCGGCGGTGGGGGTGAGCGCCGATGTGCAGCTGAATTGGTCCTATGCCGAGCAGCTGTTGGCGGCCTGCGAAGCGCTCTCGGAGAAGGCCTCTGGCGCGGCGCCGGTGAGCCCGGTGGAGCTGCTGCGCTTTCCCGGCGTGCTGAAAGAGCCCGAGGCCGATCTGGAGCCGGTGGTGCAGGCGGCGCTGGCGCTGCTGGACGAGACCCTGGACGGTTTCATCGCCAATCGCGAGCGCGAGGGTGAGCGCCTGGGCGAGCTGATCGCCGAGCGCGCGCAGCGTATCGCCGAGCTGGTGGTGGAGGTGCGTGGCCGGCGCGTCGAAGTGAACGCGCGGGTGCGCGAGAAGCTGCTGGCGAAGCTTGGCGAGCTGGACACCCAGGCGGACAGCGCACGCTTCGAGCAGGAGCTGATCTACCTGCTGCAGCGCCTGGATGTGGACGAGGAGCTGGACCGGCTGGAGACCCATGTGGCCGAGCTGCGCCGGGCGCTGGCGCGGCGCGAACCCATCGGCCGGCGGTTGGACTTTTTGATGCAGGAGTTGAACCGGGAGTCCAATACCCTGGGCTCCAAGTCGGCGGACACCGAGACCACCCAGGCGGCGGTGGAGATGAAAGTGCTCATCGAGCAGATGCGCGAGCAGATCCAGAACATCGAGTAACCCATGAGCGGCACCCTCTATATTATTTCCGCCCCCTCCGGGGCCGGCAAGACCAGCCTGCTGCGCGCCCTGGTGGCCGCCGTGCCCGAAGTGGTGGTTTCGGTCTCCCACACTACCCGCGCGCGCCGCCCTGGCGAGCTGGACGGACGGGATTACCATTTCCTCGACCACCAGGAATTCGAGGCGCGGGTGGCCCGGGGCGAGTTCCTGGAGCACGCTCGGGTGTTCGGCAACCTCTACGGCACCGCGCGTGCCCAGGTGTTGGCGCGGCTGGAGGCCGACCAGGACGTAATCCTCGAGATTGACTGGCAGGGCGCTCGCCAGGTGCGCGAGGCCATGCCCGAGGCAGTGTCCATCTTTATCCTGCCGCCGTCCCGTGGCGAGCTGGAGCGTCGTTTGCGCGGCCGCGGCCAGGACAGCGAAGCGGTGATCGAGGCGCGCATGCGCGAGGCGGAAAGCGAACTCTCCCACTACGCCGAGTACGATTACCTGGTGGTGAACGACGACTTCGAGCTGGCGCTGGCGGATCTGCGCGCGCTGGTGCGTGCCCGACAGTTGCGCCGCGAGGCTCAGGCAAGGCGCCTGCGCGGGGTGTTGACCGAAATGCTGGGCAAGTCCTGAGCCGGTCCGGGCGACCCCTGCCCATCCTTGCCGAAGCGGCCTTGGCCGTGGGAGCCTTGAATAAACCCACCAGCTGCGCGAGCAGCCGGCTCGCGGCCAAGGGCGCTCACATAGGGGGTATTTGTCGCGATGGCGCTGTGTACACTTTCGATCCCTGCCGCATGGGTCTAGTATTGTACGGCTAGACCGTTACCTATCGCTGGAGAGATACATGGCACGAGTTACCGTAGAGGACTGCCTGGAGTTCATGGACAACCGCTTCGAGCTGGTGCTGGTCGCGTCCAAACGCGCCCGTCAGGTTGCCAATGGCTCGGAGCCCTTCGTGCCCTGGGAGAACGACAAGCCCACCGTGGTGGCGCTGCGCGAGATCGCCGAAGGCCATGTGACCCGCAAGATCCTCGAAGCCAAGCCGGTCGTGGAGTTTGAAACCGCCACCGAGGAAGGTAGCGCGGAAGGGGCCGATACGCCCCAGGCGGAGCCGGGCAATGAGGCCCAGTCCGGAGAATAAGGAGTTCATGGCGCGCCCAGACCCGCTTTCTTCGCAGGAGAGTCCCACCGCGGACCATGCCAGCAAGGCGGTGGAGCTGTGCGCGTTCCTCGGGGACTATATGGACCCGAGCCAGGTGGAGGCGGTGCGCGAGGCGTACCGTTTCGGGGCCGAGGCCCACGAGGGGCAGAGCCGCATGTCCGGCGAGCCCTACATCACTCACCCCCTGGCGGTGGCGCGCATCCTCGGCGAGATGCGGCTCGATCATCAGAGCATTGTCGCCGCCATCCTCCATGACGTCATAGAAGACACCCCCATGGTCAAGGACCAGTTGGCGGAGCGCTTCGGCGAGGAAGTGGCGGAACTGGTGGATGGGGTGAGCAAGCTCACCCAGATGGACTTCAAGAGCAAGGCCGAAGCCCAGGCGGAGAATTTCCGCAAGATGGTGCTGGCCATGTCCCGGGACATCCGGGTCATCCTGATCAAGCTCGCCGACCGCCTGCACAATATGCGCACCATCTGGGTGATGCCGGCCCACAAGCGCCGCCGCATCGCCCGCGAGACGCTGGAGATCTACGCCCCCATCGCCCAGCGCCTGGGCATCAACAGCGTGCGCATCGAGCTCGAGGACATGGGGTTCGCCGCGCTCTACCCCATGCGCTACCGGGTGCTCAAGGAGAAGATCCGCCGCCAGCACGGCTCGCGCCGGGAGATCGTCAGCAAGGTGGCCGAGGAGCTGCAGGCGCGGCTGGTAGAGGCCGGGCTGGAAGGCGAGGTGATCGGCCGCGAGAAGCATCTGTGGAGCATCTACCAGAAGATGCGCTCCAAGCAGTACAACTTCGCCGACATCTTCGACGTCTACGGTTTTCGCATCATCGTCGACAACGTGGACACCTGCTACCGGGTGCTCGGCGTGATGCACAACCTCTACAAGCCCAAGCCCGGCCGCATCAAGGACTACATCGCCATTCCCAAGGTGAACGGCTACCAGTCCCTGCACACCACCCTGGTGGGGCCGCGGCGCATCCGCATCGAGGTGCAGATCCGCACCGCCGACATGGACCGAGTGGCCGAAGCGGGAATCGCCGCCCACTGGCTCTACAAAGAGCAGGCCAATACCGCCACCAGCAACGCCCATGCCCGGGCCCGGGAATGGGTCAAGGGCCTGCTGGATCTGCAGCGGAACGCCGGCAACTCGATGGAGTTCATCGAGAACGTCAAGGTTGATCTGCTGCCGGACGAGATCTATGTATTCACCCCATCGGGGGACATCCTGCAGCTGCCCCGTGGCGCCACGGTGGTGGATTTTGCCTACGCCGTGCATTCGGACATCGGCGACGCCTGCATCGCGGCCATGGTGGATCACCGGCTCACGCCCCTGCGCACGGGGCTGGAGACCGGCCAGACCGTGGAGATCATTACCGCCCCGGGTGCCAAGCCCAACCCCGCGTGGCTGGATTTCGCCGTTACCGCCAAGGCCCGCACCGCCATCCGCCATTCCCTCAAGCGCCTGAAGGGCGCGGAGGCGGCGGACTTGGGACGGCGGCTGGTCAACCAGTCGCTGGAGGCGCTGAGCCAGCGACTGGAAGATTTGCCGGAGCAGCAAGTGCTGGATGCGTTGGAGCAGCTGGGCGCCGATGATCTGCAGGCGTTGCTGGAAGAGGTGGGCCTGGGTCGGCGCATGCCCTGGCTGGTGGCGCAGCGTCTGAGCGGCATCGCCCTGGTGCCCGAACAGGCGCCGGAGACCGAGCGCGGTCGCGCCCAGCAGCTTACAGTGCGCGGTACTGAAGGCACGGTGGTCACCTTCGCCGGCTGCTGTCACCCCATCCCCGGCGATCCCATCGTCGGTTTCGCCACCGCCGGGCGCGGCGTGGTGATCCATCACGAAGACTGCAAGAACATTCGCGAGTACCGCAATCAACCCGAGAAGTGGATCGACGTGCAGTGGGAAAAGGACACCCACGGCGAGTTCCCGGTGGTGATCGCGGTGGACGTGGTGAACAAGCGCGGTGTGCTCGCCGATGTGGCCGCCACCATCTCGGGGCTGGAGAGCAACATCGAGGCGGTGACCATCGAGGAGCGCGAGGGCATGATCGCCACCATCCGCATCACCATGGGGGTGCGCGACCGCGTACACCTGGCGCGCGTGCTGCGCCGCCTGCGGGTGCTCAACAGCGTGCTCAGGATCGTCCGGCGCAAGGGCTGAGGTGCGCGCCGCGGGGCTGTGGTTTAAAGTGTGATCCACCTCCCGGAACACCATTGAACGACACGGACGAGAGCCTTATGCGCAAGATCATTTCCACCGACGCCGCCCCCCAGGCCATAGGCACCTACTCCCAGGCCGTGCAGGTGGGCGATACCGTCTACATCTCCGGGCAGATCCCGCTGGACCCCGTTACCATGGAACTGGTCAGCGACGATATGGAGGCCCAGATCCGCCGGGTGCTGGACAGCCTTGCCGCCATCTGCCAAGCCGCGGGGGGTTCGCTGGATGACGTGGTCAAACTCAACATCTTCCTGCCGGACCTGGGGCATTTCGCCTTGGTGAACGCCATCATGGCCGAGTATTTTCGCGAGCCCTATCCCGCCCGGGCCGCTATCGGCGTGGCCAGCCTGCCGAAGGATGTCGGCGTGGAGATGGACGCCGTCATGGTGCCCGGCAGCCGCTGAGGGCATTCATGGCCGATCATGCCCGCCTGGCGGACCAGGCCGTCACCCGCCTGAGCGGCGTGGGTCCGCGCCAGGCCGAACGGCTGCGCAAGCTGGGCATCCACAGCCTTCAGGATCTGCTCTTCCACCTGCCCCTGCGCTACGAGGACCGCACTCGACTGGTGCCCCTGGGGCAGTTGCGCGAGGGTATGCATTGTCTGGTGGAAGGCGAGATCGAACTGGCCGAGGTGGTGCAGGGGCGCCGGCGGCGGCTGGTGTGTCGAATCGGCGACGGCAGTGGCTTTCTCAATCTGTACTTCTTCCATTTCTACCCCCAGCAGGTGGCCCGGCTGCGGCGCGGACTGCGTCTGCGCTGCTTCGGCGAGGTGCGCGGCGGCCCGGGCATGCTGCAGATGGTGCACCCGGAATACGAGCCCGCCGCCGACGCGCGCCCGGGCGAGCAAGCCGGCCTCACCCCCATCTACCCGGCCACCGAGGGCCTGCGCCAGGCGAGCCTGCGCAAGCTGGTGGATCAGGCGCTGGCGCTGCTGGCCCAGGGCGGGGAGCTGCAGGACTGGTTGCCGGAGGCGGCCAGGTTGGGGCTGCCCAGCCTGGCCGAGGCGCTGCACTATCTGCATCGGCCGCCGCCGGATGCGCCGGTGGAGGAAGTGCTGGAGGGGCGCCATCCCTGCCGGCGACGCCTCGCGTTGGAGGAGTTGCTTGCCCATCACCTGAGCCTGCGCCGCCTGCGCCAGGAGCAGGAGGCCATTTCCCGGGCGCCGGTGCTGCGCGGCGGCGAGCCGCTGGTGGCGCGTTTTCTCGAGGGGCTGCCCTTCGAGCTGACCGGCGCCCAGCGTCGGGTGGTGGCCGAGGTGGAGGCGGACCTGGCGCGCGAGAGTGCCATGCTGCGTCTGGTGCAGGGGGATGTGGGCTCGGGCAAGACCGTGGTGGCGGCGCTGGCCGCGCTGCGCTGCGTGGGGGCGGGCTACCAGGCGGCGATCATGGCACCCACCGAATTGCTCGCCGAGCAGCACTACCGCAACTTTAGTCAGTGGCTCTCGCCCCTGGGGCTGAAGGTGGACTGGATGAGTGGGCGGCTGGGGGTGCGCAAGCGCGAGGCTGCGGTGGCGCGCCTGCTCAGCGGCGAGACCCGTGTGGTGGTGGGCACTCACGCCCTGTTTCAGGAGAGCGTGCAGTTCCAGCGCCTGGGCTTGGTGATCGTCGACGAGCAGCACCGCTTCGGCGTGCATCAGCGCCTGGCGCTGAAGGAAAAGGGCCATCAGGGCGATTCTCAGCCCCACCAGTTGATCATGACCGCCACGCCCATTCCCCGCACCCTGGCCATGACCGCCTATGCGGACCTGGATGTCTCGGTGATCGACGAGCTGCCCCCGGGGCGTACCCCGGTGCGCACGGTGGCCCTGGCCGCGACCCGTCGCGAGGACGTGATGGCGCGGGTGCGCGAAGCCTGCGCCCAGGGCCGGCAAGCCTACTGGGTATGCACCCTGGTGGAGGAATCCGAGCTGTTGCAGGCCCAGGCCGCCGAGGAAACCGCCCGGTTGCTGACCGAGGCGCTGACGGGGCTGCGGGTAGGCTTGGTGCACGGGCGCATGCGCGGTGCCGACAAGGAGGCGGTGATGGGCGCTTTCGCCGCCGGCGAGCTGGACCTGCTGGTGGCCACCACGGTCATCGAGGTGGGGGTGGATGTGCCCAACGCCAGCTTGATGATCATCGAGAACGCCGAGCGCCTGGGCTTGTCGCAGTTGCATCAGCTGCGCGGCCGAGTGGGGCGCGGGCAGGCGGCGAGCAGTTGCGTGCTGCTCTATCAGTCGCCGCTCTCGCGCACCGCGCGGGCCCGCCTGAGTGCGCTGCGCGAGACCAACGACGGTTTCGAGATCGCCCGCCGGGACCTGGCCATCCGCGGGCCCGGCGAATTCCTGGGCACGCGCCAGACCGGCGAACTGCAGTATCGGGTGGCGGAGCTGGAACGGGACGGCGATCTGCTGCCTCGGGTACAGGCACTGGCCGAGCGTCTGCTGGCCGAGCGCCCGCAGGCCGTGGCGGGTCTGATACGCCGCTGGGTCGGGCAGGGCGAGCGGTACAGCCAGGTGTGAAGCGCCGGCCTCAACGGGCATACTACGGCCCTTGAAAATCGGCAGCAGGATGATTCGGTGAGACTTCGCAGGCGAGCAACCCTCTGGCGGCCGCGCTTCGACATCGTACAGCAGCGCATCCCCCCGGCGCTCAAGGGCTGGCTGGATGAGCCCGGCTCGCTCACGGCGCGGCTGGCCGCGCGTTGCGGCGGGCCGCTGGATGTGACTGTGCTGCGCGCCCGCTGGGGACGCGCCCTGCTGGATGAAGCGCAGCAGCTGGGGCAGCCCTACGGCGGGCTGGACTGGGTGCGGGAAGTCACCCTGGGTTGCCGCGGCGTGCCGTGGATCTATGCCCGCTCGATCATTCCGCGTACCAGTCTGCGTGGGCGTCAGCGGGCCCTCCTGCGCCTGGGGGCGCGCCCGCTGGGCAGCGTGCTGTTCGGGCCGGCGGACATACGCCGCGGGGCCGTGCAGATCGCTCGCCTGGGGCCCGGCGACCAGCTCTACGAACAGGCTCGGCCTCATGCCGGGGGCGCAGCGGAGCGGCTCTGGGCGCGGCGTTCGGTGCTGCGGGTGGCGGGGCGGCCGCTGCTGGTGGCGGAGGTGTTTTTGCCCAGGCTGCTGGAGGCGATAGATTCGGCCTGCCCGGTGGGCGGGGACTGATGACAGCTTTCCTCCAAGGGGCGGTTCCTGGCCGCGTTGCCCCTCAGGGGAAAGCGCGCCGGGGCAAGCGCGGCCAGGAGCCGCTCTTGCGGGGTCGAAAACGGCAACAGGATCGAGAGCACCATGATCGCGACTAGCCATCCCTGGATGACCCGCCTTGGGGCCTACGCTCGGCTGGCCCGGCTCAACCGACCCATCGGCAATTTCCTGCTGCTCTGGCCCATGCTCTGGGCTTTGTGGATCGCCGCCGAGGGGCTGCCGGATCTGAAAGTGCTGCTGGTCTTCCTGCTCGGAGTGTTGGTGATGCGCGCCGCGGGCTGCGTGATCAACGATTTCGCCGACCGGCGCATCGACGGCCATGTAAAGCGCACCCGCCATCGGCCGCTGGCCACCGGCGAGGTGAGCGCCCGGGAGGCGCTGGTCCTGTTCGTGGTGCTGTGCCTGCTGGCCTTCGGCCTGGTGTCGCTGATGAATCCGCTGACGATTCAGCTATCGTTCGTCGGCGTGCTGCTGGCGGCCAGCTATCCCTTCATGAAGCGTTACACGCATTTTCCCCAGGTGCACCTGGGGGCGGCCTTCGGCTGGGCCGTGCCCATGGCCTATGCGGCGCAGACCGGGGAGTTGGCGCCGGTGGCCTGGCTGGTGTTCATCGCCGCGGTGATCTGGGCGACGGTTTACGATACCCAGTACGCCATGGTGGATCGGGACGATGACCTGAAGATCGGCGTCAAATCCACCGCGGTGCTGTTCGGTGAGCAGGATCGGCTGATCGTCGGCCTGCTGATGGGGCTGATGCTGCTGGCGCTGCTGCTGGTGGGACAGCGGGCCGGCCTGGGGTGGGTCTACTTCCTGAGCCTGCTGCCCGCCGCCGCGTTGTTCGTCTATCAGCAGTGGCTGATGCGCGAGCGCAGGCGGGAGGAATGCTTCCGTGCCTTCCTCAACAACAACTGGTTCGGTGGGGTGATCTTTCTGGGCATAGTGCTGGATTACCTGCTGGTCTAGAGCGGCATCGATCAATGCCTCCGAGAGTTTGGGGCTTTCGCGGCCCAGGCCGCGAAAGCTGTCGCCCTCAAACCTGAGGAGCACCCGACTGGCGCAGCGCCCCGAGGACGGTGGTCGGTGCGCCCTTAGCCGCGTCCGGCTCGGGCGACTACCCACAGTTCCACCTCCGCCGCACCCGCCTGGCGCAGCGCCCGCGCGGCGGCGTAGGCCGTCTCGCCGGTGGTCATCACATCGTCCACCAGCGCCAGCCGCAGCCCCGTGGCCGCTACGTCGGCGCGGAAGGCATCGTGCAGATTGCCCGCGCGTCGCCGCGCAGGCAGGCGGCTCTGGGTCACGGTGTCTCGCACGCGCCGCAGCAGGGCGGGGCGCAGGGGCAGTCCGAGCCGCCGCCCCAGTCCCCGGGATAGCTCCAGAGCCTGATTGTAACCGCGCTGACGCAGGCGGCGCGGGTGCAGGGGTATCGGCACCAGGGCCTGGGGTGGTGTCGAGTGGTTCAGGCGTGGCGCCAGCCGGGCGCTCAGCAGGCTGGCGAGCAGGGCGCCGGCGGGCAGGTCAGCATGAAACTTCAGGCGCTTGATCCAGCCGTCCAGTGGCGGGGCATAGGGGCCGGCGGCCAGGCAGCGGCTTACCGGCGGCGCTTGTGCCTGGCAACGGGCGCAGTCCAGCCCGCCGCAGTCAGGTTCGGCGCACAGCGGGCAGCCATCGCGCAGGCGGGGCAGCTCGTTGGCACAGTCCTGGCAGAGCCCCGCGTCCACCGTGGGGGCGTGACATAGCCGGCAGGGTTGGGGTAATTCGCGAACCTGCTCAAATAATGAGCGAATGTAAACCCAGGTCGCGGCGGAAATATTGACAGGGGTGGCGCGCACGATGAGACTCCCCAGGGTCGCGCCCGGCAGTGCGGTACGGCTGCCGACGGTGCCCCGTCAGATTGGAGGAACCATGTCCCAACATCAGCCCGGCCTTCGTCACGATTGGACGCAGCAGGAAATCGAAGCCCTGTTCGCGCTGCCCTTCAATGATCTGCTCTACCGCGCTCACGGCGTGCACCGTGAGCATTTCGAGCCCAACACCGTGCAGGTCAGCACCCTGCTCAGCATCAAGACCGGCGCCTGCCCCGAGGACTGCAAGTACTGCCCCCAGAGCGTGCGCTACAACACCGGGCTGGAGCGTGAGGCGCTGATGGAGGTGGAGCGTGTGCTGGAGGCTGCGCGCCGTGCGCGGGAAGCCGGCGCCACCCGCTTTTGCATGGGGGCCGCTTGGCGTAGCCCCAAGGGCAAGGAGCTGGTGCAGGTGGCGAAGATGATCGAGGGCGTGAAGGCCCTGGGCCTGGAGACCTGCGCCACTCTCGGCATGCTCGACGACGAGCAGACCCGGACCCTGCGCGAGGCGGGGCTGGATTACTACAACCACAACGTGGACAGCTCCGAGGAGTTCTACGGGGAGATCATCACCACCCGCAGCTATCAGGACCGGCTGGATACGCTGGAGCGGGTGCGCGCCTCGGGCATGAATGTTTGCAGCGGCGGCATCGTCGGCATGGGCGAGAGCCGCGCCGACCGCGCTTCGATGCTGCGTACCCTGGCGAACCTGCCGGAGCACCCGCAGAGCGTGCCCATCAACCAGCTGGTGCAGGTAGAAGGCACGCCGCTGTCCGGGCTGGAGCCGCCGGACATGCTGGAATTCGTGCGCACCATCGCCGTAGCGCGCATCCTCATGCCGAGCTCCTATGTGCGCCTGTCCGCCGGGCGTACCGAGATGAGCGAGCAGCAGCAGGCGCTGTGTTTCTTCGCCGGCGCCAACAGTGTTTTCTACGGCGAGAAGCTGCTGACCACCGGCAATCCCGACACCGAGGCCGATCGGCGCCTGTTCCAGCGTCTGGGGCTCAAGTTCGAAGCCGCCGCGTCCGGGCCCGAAGAACAGGCTCATGCCTGCGGCGGATGAGCGCGCCGCGGATCCCTGGGATCTGACCGGGGAGCTGCGGGAGCAGGCGCGGCGGCAGCTGTACCGCCGCACCCGGGTGCGCGAGGGCGGCACCCCGCGGCTGCGCGAGCGGGGGCGGGAGCTGCTGAATTTCTGCGCCAATGATTATCTGGGCCTGAGCGAGGATCCTCGCGTGGTGGAAGCGGCGCGGGCCGCATTGGCTCGGGATGGCGCCGGCAGCGGTGCGGCGCACCTGGTGAGCGGGCATCGCCCGGAGCATCAGGCATTGGAAGAGGAGCTCGCCGACTGGCTGGGCCGGGAGCGCGTCCTGCTGTTTTCCACCGGCTATATGGCGAACCTGGGCGTGCTCGACGCCCTGCTCGGGCGCGCGGATCTGCTCCTCCAGGATCGTCTGAACCATGCCTCTTTGCTCGACGGTGGTCGGCTGTGCGGCGCGCGCATGCGGCGTTACCCTCACGGGGATGCGGCGCAGGCGGCCCGCTGGCTGGCGTCGGGGGAGCATCGTCGCCGCCTGCTGGCCACCGACGGCGTGTTCAGCATGGACGGGGATCTGGCGCCGCTGGATGCGCTGGCGGCGGCTTGTGCGGCGAGCGGCGCCTGGCTGATGGTGGACGATGCCCATGGGCTGGGAGTGCTGGGGCCCCAAGGGCGGGGCAGCGTCGCGCATTTCGGCCTCAGCCAGACCCAGGTGCCGGTGCTGCTGGGCACCCTGGGCAAGGCCTTCGGCAGTTTCGGTGCCTTCGTGGCCGGCTCCGAGGCGCTGATCGAGACCTTGGTGCAGCGTGCCCGCACCTTCATCTATACCACCGCGGCCCCCACCGCGCAGGCAGCCGCCAGCCGCGCGGCGCTGCGGATCATTCGCGAGGAGCCCGAGCGGCGGGAGCACCTGCAGGTGCTCATTCGCCGCTTTCGCGCCGGCGCGGAATCCCTGGGGCTCGCGCTGTTGCCCTCCGCTACCCCCATACAGCCCCTGGTGCTGGGGGGCGCGGGCGCGGCACTGCGTGCCGCCGAGGCCCTGGCGGCCCAAGGTCTGCTGGTCAGTGCCATACGCCCGCCCACGGTGCCCGCCGGCACCGCGCGGCTGCGTATCACCCTGAGTGCGGTGCACAGCGAGGCTCAGGTGGATCGACTGCTGGAGGCACTGGCTCGGCTCCGCCTGGGGCAGGCATCATGAGGCTCGCCATCAGCGAGCATGGCCAGGGGCGAACGCTCTGCCTGCTGCCGGGCTGGGGCATGTCCGCCGCCCTCCTGCGGGACTGGGCCGAGCGGCTCGAGGGTTTTCGGGTTCTCCTGGTGGATCTGCCCGGCCAGGGGGGAAGCGCCGACGTCGCCTATAGTCTGGAGAGTCTGGGTGCGGCCTTGGCGGAACAGTTGCCCCGGGATGCGCTCTGGCTCGGTTGGTCGCTGGGTGTGCCGCTGTTGCTGCGGGCGGCGTTGCGCGGCGCGCCGGAGGGCATGCTGCTGGTGGCCGGCTCGCCACGTTTTCTGCGGGCCCCGGGCTGGTCCGGTGTGCAGGCGCTCGCGCTGCGGGCCATGCGCGAGCGCCTGGAGGCGGAGCCCGCCGCCGTCTGGCGTCAGTTTCTCGCCCTCCTGGGGCAGGCTTCGCCGGCGGATCGCAAGCTGGCGCGGTCCCTGCTGCGTCGCCAGCCTCGGCCGGGCGGGTCTTGGGGGCTGGCCAGTGGCCTGGCGGTGTTGGCGCAGGCGGATCTGCGGGCGCAACTTCCCCACCTGCACTGCCCCTTGCTGTGGTTGGCCGGGGCGCGAGACCCCCTGGTGCCCGTCGCAAGCCTGGTCGAAGCGGCCGCGGCCTCGCCCCGGGGTCGGTTGCGCGTGCTGGCGGAGGCCGGGCATCTGCCCTTCTGGAGTCATGATGAGGAGTGCGCGCAGGCCTTGCGCGCCCTGATGGAGTGGATCGATCAATGAGTAACGAGCAGAAGCCCTGGGTGCCGGACAAGCGCTGGGTTTCCCGATCATTCGCCGCCGCCGCGGGCAGCTACGACGAGGTGGCCGTGTTGCAGCGGGAAGTGGCCGATCGCCTGCTGGAGCGCCTGGAGCTGGTTCGCCTGAGCCCGGAGCGCATCCTGGATGCAGGTTCCGGTACCGGCTATGCCAGTGCCGCGTTGCGCCGCCGTTACCCCGGGGCGCGCCTGTATGCCCTGGATATCGCCCAGCCCATGGCCGCAGCCAGCCGCGACCGCGGCAGCTGGCGACGGCGCATACACGGTGTCTGCGGTGACGCGGAGCAGCTCCCCCTGGCCAGCGCCAGTATCGATCTGGTGGTCTCCAGTCTGGCGCTGCAGTGGTGCCGTGATCTGGATGCGGCGCTCACCGAGTTCTTCCGCGTACTGCGCCCGGGCGGCTTGCTGATCTTCACCAGCTTCGGCCCGGACACGCTGCGCGAATTGCGTACCGCCTGGGCGGCGGTGGATGAGTACAGCCACGTCAACGCCTTCGTGGACATGCATGACGTGGGCGATGCCCTGGTGCGAGCCGGCTTCGCCGATCCGGTGCTGGACGTGGAGCCCTTTACCCTTACCTACGAGGCGGTGCCCGACCTGATGCGTGATCTGAAGGCCTTGGGGGCGCATAACGTTACCGTCGGGCGGAATCGGGGGCTGACCGGTCGCGGCCGGCTGCAGGCGATGATGCGCGCCTATGAGGACTTCCGTGATGCGCAGGGGCGGCTGCCCGCCAGCTACGAGGTGGTGCACGCCCATGCCTGGATGCCCGAGCGTAAGCCCCAGCGCCTGCGCGAGGATGGTACCGTGATGGTGCCCATCGGCCGCATCCCGCGGCGAGGGGGCTGAATCTTGGGCGGTGTGTTCATAGCCGGCACCGACACCGAGGTGGGCAAGACCGTGGTGGCGGCGGGGCTGATGCATGCCCTGCGAGCGCGGGGGGTTCGGGTGGGCGCCATGAAGCCCGTGGCCGCCGGCTGCGAACGCACCGAGCAGGGTTTTCGCAACCCCGATGCGCGAACGCTGGGGGCCCAATGCACCGAGGCCCCGCCCTATGAGTTGCTCAATCCCTACGCGCTGGAGCCGCCCATCGCGCCCCATCTTGCCGCCCAGGCACGCGGGCTGCGGCTGAGTCTCACGCTGATCCAGCAGGCCTACGCGGCTCTGCGCTCGGAGGCGGACTTCATGGTGGTGGAGGGTGCCGGCGGCTGGCGGGTGCCACTGGATGGCCACTATGACATGGCCGATATTCCACGCCTTCTGGGCTTGCCGGTGGTGCTGGTGGTGGGCGTGCGGCTCGGCTGCATCAGCCATGCCTTGCTCAGTGCCGAGGCGATTGCCGCCGACGGCTGCCGGCTGGTGGGCTGGGTGGCCAATGTGCTGGAGCCGGGCGAGGCCGGTGCGCCGGCACAGATCGATACCCTGCGCCGGCGGCTTGTCGCGCCCCTGCTGGGGGTGGTGGAGCGCCTGACGACCCCTGCGCCCGCCCTGGTCGCGCAAGCGCTTGATCCCACGCCCTTGTTGTCCGGCTGAGTGCCCTCAAGGCAACACCCCGCGCATCGCAGGGTTTTCTAGGCCTGGTGACTGCACTACACTATCGCGCGACAGGAACCTCGGGGGGCTTCTGCCTGTCGACCCGACTCGGGCGGCACCAGGGCGCGCCACGAAGTTCGGCCTTCCACTGTGCCGCGGGGACCGCGGATGCGATCAAGCACGCTTGCCGTTCAGCCGTCTCAGGCCCGGCATGGCTCGTACGCGAGACCACTGGCGTGACGGCTGCGAGTTGCTGATCGGCGCCGGAGCAGGGGGGTGTGGCGCAGGGGGGTGCCGCACGGATTCTCATTGTTGGAGAGAGCGTGGGATGAATTTCAATAAGCGACTGAGTGCGATTGGGGCGCTGTTCGCCCTGTTGCTGGCAGCAGGGCCGGCGGCAGCGGACTTCTCCCTGTTGAACATGACGCAGGGGGCCACGGACATCAGCCGTCAGGTCTACGGCCTGCATATGACCATCATGTGGATCTGCATCATTATCGGCATCGTGGTGTTCGGGGCGATCTTCTGGAGCGTCATCCATCACCGCAAGTCCAAGGGTGTGAAGCCCGCGCAGTTTCACCACAGCACCACCGTCGAGATCGTCTGGACGGTGATTCCCATGCTGATCCTGATCTTCATGGCCGTGCCCGCCACCAAGGTGCTGGTGGACATGGAAGACAGCACCGAGGCCGACATGACCGTCAAGGTCACCGGTTATCAGTGGAAGTGGCATTACGACTATCTGGACGAGGATATCGCCTTCTTCAGCAACCTGGACCAGCAGAGCCGTATCGCCCGTCTGCGCAACCCCGCGGTGGCGCCCGGGGATGTGGAAAACTACCTGCTGGAGGTGGACCGCCCGCTGGTGGTGCCCGTGGGGCAGAAGATCCGCTTCCTGCTCACCTCCAACGACGTGATCCACGCCTGGTGGGTGCCGGATCTGGGCTGGAAGAAGGACGCCATTCCCGGATTCATCAACGAGGCCTGGGCCCGTATCAACGAGCCCGGTATCTATCGTGGTCAGTGCGCCGAGCTCTGTGGCCGCGACCACGGCTTCATGCCGGTGGTGGTGCACGCCCTGAGCCAGGAGGACTATGCGGCCTGGGTGGCGGAGCAGTCCGGCGACGCTGCCGCGTCGGCGAAGCCCGAAGAAGTGGTCGTCCAGGCTGCGGCGCAGCCCGGGCAGCAGCCCGCCGCCGCCCAGGCGGACCCGCAGGCGGCTTCCGCCGAGCTGAGCAGGGATGAGCTGATGGCCCAGGGCGAGCAGGTCTACCAGGCCAACTGCCAGAGCTGCCACGGTGCGGCCGGCGAGGGCATGGGCAGCGTGTTCCCGGCCCTGGCCGGGGGCGCGATCACCACCGGGCCGGTGGATGGTCACATCGACATCGTGCTCAACGGCAGCGCCCGGAACCCGGCCATGGCCGCGTTCGGCGCCATGCTGAGTGACGAGCAAATCGCCGCCGTGGTCACCTACGAGCGGAATGCCTTCGGCAACGACACCGGCGATCTGGTTCAGCCCGCCGATGTGCAGGCGGCCCGGTAACGGGTTGGTATTGAAGAGGACAGCGTGATGACTGCGACGACTCACGAGAACCACGGGCACGCCCCTAGCGGCCTCGGCCGCTGGCTGCTCACGACCAACCACAAGGAAATCGGCAGCCTGTACCTGCTGTTCGCCCTGCTGATGTTCTTCATCGGTGGCGCCATGGCGATGGTGATCCGCGCGGAGCTGTTCCAGCCCGGTCTGCAGGTGGTTGATCCGTATTTCTTCAACCAGATGACCACCATGCACGCGCTGGTGATGATCTTCGGTGCGGTCATGCCGGCGTTTACGGGGCTGGCCAACTGGATGATCCCGCTGATGGTGGGCGGCCCGGACATGGCCCTGCCGCGGATGAACAACCTGTCGTTCTGGATCCTGCCCTTCGCGTTCATCATGCTGCTGTCCACCCTGTTCATGCCGGGTGGCGGCCCCGCGGGCGGCTGGACCATGTATCCGCCGCTGATGCTGCAGACCGGCGCGGCCTTCCCCTTCGTGATCTTCGCCGTCCATCTGATGGGGCTGAGCTCCATCATGGGCGCGATCAACGTGGTGGCCACGGTGCTGAACATGCGCGCCCCGGGCATGACGCTGATGAAGATGCCGCTGTTCGTGTGGACCTGGCTGATCACCGCTTTCCTGCTGATCGCCACCATGCCGGTGCTCGCGGGCGCGATCACCATGCTGCTCACCGATCAGTACTTCGGCACCAGCTTCTTCAACGCCGCCGGCGGCGGTGACCCGGTGCTCTACCAGCACATCTTCTGGTTCTTCGGGCACCCCGAGGTGTACATCATGATCCTGCCCGCGTTCGGGATCGTGTCCACCATCATCCCGACCTTCGCCCGCAAGCCGCTGTTCGGTTACAGCTCGATGGTGTACGCCACCGCGTCCATCGCCTTCCTGAGCTTCATCGTCTGGGCGCATCACATGTTCACCGTGGGCATGCCCCTGTCCGGCGAGCTGTTCTTCATGTACGCCACCATGCTCATCTCCGTGCCCACGGGCGTGAAGGTGTTCAACTGGGCGGCGACCATGTGGCGGGGCGCGATGACCTTTGAAACGCCCATGCTGTTCGCGATCGCCTTCGTCATCCTGTTCACCATAGGCGGCTTCTCCGGGCTGATGCTGGCCATCACCCCGGCGGACTTCCAATACCACGACACCTACTTCGTGGTAGCCCACTTCCACTACGTGCTGGTGACCGGTGCGGTGTTCTCCATCATCGCCGCGGCGTACTACTGGCTGCCCAAGTGGACCGGCTACATGTACAGCGAGACCTTGGGCAAGTGGCACTTCTGGCTGTCGGTGATCTCGGTGAACGTGCTGTTCTTCCCGCAGCACTTCCTCGGACTGGCCGGCATGCCGCGCCGTATTCCCGACTACGCGGTGCAGTTCACCGACTGGAATGTGGTCTCCAGCATCGGTGGTTTCGTCTTCGGCCTGTCGCAGCTGCTGTTCGTGGCGGTGGTGATCAAGTGCATCCGCGGCGGCAAGAAGGCCACCGCCCAGGTCTGGGAGGGTGCCGAGACGCTGGAGTGGACCGTGCCCTCGCCGGCGCCGTTGCACACCTTCGACACGCCGCCCCAGATCAAGTAAGGGCGGCGCAGGGAGTACGATCATGAGCCCGCGACATGACGATCAGTTTCGGACACCGGCCCGACGCCGCGGCATCGTGCGTACGGTCATCGTGTTGCTGGTGATCGTGCTGGCGGTGTTCCTGCTCTCGGTCCTGCAGCGCATATGAGCGGCGTGACTCCCGAGAATCGCCGCACCCTCCGCAAGCTGGCCCTGGTGGCGGTGTTGATGTTCGGCTTCGGCTTCGCCCTGGTGCCGCTGTACGACATCTTCTGCGAAGTCACCGGCTTCGGTGGGCGTGCGGTGCAGACTGGTACCGGCAAAATGGTCCAGGTGGACACCGATCGCCTGGTGACCGTGGAGTTCGTCGCCACGGTCAGCAACTCCGGCCAATGGGAATTTTACCCGCTGGAGTCGAAAATGCAGGTGCACCCGGGGGAGATCTACACCACCGAGTATTTCGCGAAGAACCTGCGTGATACGCCGCAGATCGGGCAGGCCAGCTACAATGTGGCGCCATCCAAGGTCGGCCGCTACTTTGCCAAGCCGGACTGCTTTTGCTTTACCCAGCAGCGTTTCGTCGCCGCGGAAGGTCGGAACATGCCGGTAACCTTTTTCATCGACCCGCAGCTGCCATCGGACGTGAACACGGTGACCCTGTCGTACACCTTTCACACCATCGACGGCTGACACCAACAAGAGCGCCATTGCGAAGAGGACTGGAAATGGCTCAAGCACAAGGTCACTACTACGTCCCCCACGAGAGCCACTGGCCCATCGTGGGCAGTGTCGGCCTGGCCGTATCGATGGTCGGTGCCTCCCTGTACCTGAACGGCAGCTCCGTGAGCCTGTGGATCCTGCTCACGGGCATTGCGATCATCCTGTTCATGATGGCCGGCTGGTTCCGCGACGTCATCCTGGAGAACGAATCCGGCAAGTTCGGCCCCGCCGAGGGGCGTTCCTTCCGTCAGGGCATGGCCTGGTTCATCTTCTCCGAGGTGATGTTCTTCGGCGCCTTCTTCGGTGCCCTGTTCTATGCTCGGGTGCTCTCCGTGCCCTGGCTGGGCGGCGATGACCCGTCCACCAGCCGCTATCTGTGGGACAGCGTGGTCCTCGCCTGGCCCACCGCCGGCCCCGGCTTCGGTGACCTGGAATGGGAGCCCATGGGGGCCTGGCCGCTGCCGACCATCAACACCCTGTTGCTGCTCACCTCCGGCGTGACCCTCACCATCGCCCATCACGCGATCAAGGAAGGGCGGCGGGCCAAAACCATCCTGTTCATGTGGGCCACCGTGCTGCTGGGCCTGACCTTCATGGGCGTGCAGGCCTACGAGTACTACGAGGCCTATGCGCACCTGAACCTGCGCATGGACACGGGCATCTACGGCTCCACCTTCTTCATGCTAACCGGCTTCCACGGCTTTCACGTGCTGGTGGGCGCGATCACCCTGTTGGTGATCACCCTGCGGCTGATGAAGGGCCACTTCAGCGCCGAGAACCACTTCGGCTTCGAGGCCGCGGCCTGGTACTGGCACTTCGTGGACGTGGTCTGGCTGGGGCTGTTCCTGTTCGTCTACATCCTCTGATGTCGCGGGGGAGCCGCGGCGCCGGCCTGGTGGCGCGCCTCCCCCGTGTCACGGCCATCAGGAGGTCAGAAGCGGGCTTTCATTGGGGCTGATGACCCCCGTCACCAGTCCCAGTAGCACCAGCAGGACCAGCGCCACGGATAGCGCTATCCGTACGGTCAGGGCACGCACGGTGCGGCGCGAAGTGCTGCGATCCCGGAACATGAACACCATGCCGGAGCCCAGGCTGATCAGAATTGCTATCAGGGCCAGCACAATCAAGCCTTTGAGCAGAAGGTCCATAGTATCTCCGTGGTCATGACAAGCGGGCATTATAGGCCTGCCCCCGGAGTCGAGCCATGTCCCGCTACAGTTTCCGCCCTACACTGATCCCCACGTTGGCGACCCTGGCGCTGCTGCCGCTGTTGTTGTCCCTGGGGCTGTGGCAGCTGGATCGGGCCGCGCAAAAGGAGGCCGCCATGGCCGCCCGCGAGAGCGGCCTGGCCGAGGCCCTGCTCGATCTCAATAACGCGCCACCGGCAGCGGAGCAGGCCATCCATCGCCGCGCACTGGCGCACGGCCGCTATGACACGGCACACCAGTTCCTGGTGGACAATCAGATCGTCCAGGGGCGGGTCGGCTATCAGGTGCTCACCCCGCTGCGCCTCGATGAGGGGCGGGCCGTGCTGGTGAGTCGCGGCTGGCTGCCAGCGCCGTCACGGCGCGACCAATTACCGGAGCTGGCCGTGGCCGAGACGCCGCGACGCGTGGAGGGTACCCTCGCCGCCGGTCCTTCGGTGGGGCTGCGGGTGGGGGAGGCCTCCGTCGAACAAGGCTGGCCGCGGCGCGTGCAGTACATGGACTACGAGTATTTCAACGCCTCGCTGCCCTATCGGGTGCTGCCCTACGTGCTGCAACTCGACCCGTCCGCCGAAGACGGGTATCGGCGCGAATGGGGCGCGACGGAGTTCGGCCCCGAGCGCCACCGGGGCTATGCGGTGCAATGGTTCAGCCTGGCGGCTGCACTGGTGTTGATCTATCTGTTGGTAAACCTGCGGCGCAGGGGAGATGCCGATCATGAATAAGCCGAAATCCGCCAGCGGTTCTCGCTGGGTCGTCGTGGCCCTGCTGCTGATTTTCTTCGCCCCCGTGCTGACCGCGATCTTTCTGGTGCAGAGCGGCTGGAGCCCCGCGTCCCACACCAATCGTGGTGAGTTGATCGCGCCGCCACAGCAACTGCAGCCCGGCACCCTGAACCCGGTGGGGGAGGATGGCGACGGACAGGCCCTGCGGGGCACTTGGACCCTGCTGCAGCTCTGGCCCACCGCCTGTGACGGCGACTGCCAGGCGCTGATGGATGAGCTCGGCCGCGTTCATCTGGCACTGAACAAGGACATGGACCGGGTGACGCGGGCGCTGATACTCCCCGACGGTGTGCCGATGCCGGAGTTGGCCGACGCGGTTCGGGGCTTCTCGGTTGCCGCCGGCACCTTGGAAGAGTGGGGCGCCGGCGCCGGTGGGGTGCAATTGTTGGACCCCCGGGGGTATCGAATGATGCGCTACCCCCTGCCGTTGGACGCTTCCGGCCTGCTGAATGATCTGGAGCATCTGCTGCGCCTGTCCGATGAGGAACAGGAGCGGCGCATGGCCGGCGAGGAGGTGGCGCAATGAGCCGGCGTACGCTTTTCCGTCGCCTGGCGCTGCTGGCTACCGCGTTGACCCTGGGCGTGGTGGTGTTGGGCGGCTATGTGCGCCTCAGCGACGCCGGTCTGGGCTGCCCGGACTGGCCCGGCTGCTACGGGCACTGGGTGGTGCCTGCCGGCCCGGAGACCGTGGAGCAGGCCAACGCCCTGTACCCGGAGCGCCCGCTGGAGGCGGCCAAGGGCTGGAAGGAGATGGTACACCGTTATTTCGCCGGCACCCTGGGCCTGCTGGTGCTGGCGCTGGCACTGATCGCGCTGCGCAATCGCCGGGAGCCGAGCCAGCCTGTCGCTCTGCCGGTATTCCTGGTGGCGCTGATCATCTTCCAGTCGATTCTCGGCATGTGGACCGTCACCTGGCAGCTCAAGCCGGTGGTGGTCATGGCGCATCTGTTGGGTGGGCTGAGCACCCTGGGGCTGCTCGCCTGGCTGACCCTGCGCCAGAGCGGCTGGTGGCAGGGCACGCGCCGGGCGTCGTCGGGGCTGCGCTGGGCGGCGCTCATTGGTCTGCTGGTGGTGGTGGCTCAGATCGCCTTGGGTGGCTGGACCAGCGCCAATTACGCCGCGCTGGCCTGCACCGACTTCCCGACCTGCCACCAGCAGTGGTGGCCGGAGGCCGATTTTGACGAGGCCTTCGTGTTGTGGCGCGGGCTGGGCGCCAATTACGAGTACGGCGTGCTGGACAACCCGGCGCGGGTCGCCATACAGCTCACCCACCGCATCGGTGCGGTGGTGACCGCGGCGTATCTGTTGGCCTTGGCGGCCCTGGTGCTGCGTAGCGGCCATGTGGTCACCCGGGGCTTGGCCTGGGCGATGCTGGGACTGTTGGCGCTGCAGTTCAGCCTGGGCATTGCCAATGTGCTGCTGAGCTTGCCGTTGCCGGTGGCGGTGGCCCACAATGCGGGCGCGGCACTGCTGCTGCTGTCCCTGATCACGCTTAATCACAGCCTGCGCCCGCCACCGACGCTCGGGTGCTCGCCCACCACCCCTTCGGAGGCCTAGCGGGAGCGTACATGCTGCATTTCTTCCGCCACTGGCGCGATTACCTGGAGCTGTGCAAGCCCAAGGTGGTGGTGCTGATGCTATTCACTGCGCTGGTGGGGATGCTGCTGGCGACCCCCGGCGAGTTGCCCTGGAATGCGCTCATTCTCGGCAATCTGGGGATTGCGCTGGCGGCCGGCTCCGCCGCCGCCATCAACCATCTGGTGGACCGGCGAGTGGATGCGCAGATGGCCCGCACCCGGGCGCGTCCCCTGCCCACGGGGAATGTGCGCACCGCGCAGGCCGTGGTGTTCGCCGCCGCGATGGGCCTGGTCGGCCTGGGGATACTGGCACTGTGGGTGAATGTGCTCACCGCCGTGCTCACTTTCCTCTCGCTCATGGGCTACGCCTTCGTCTACACCCTGTGGCTCAAGCGCGCCACGCCCCAGAACATCGTCATCGGCGGGGCGGCCGGCGCGGCGCCCCCGGTACTCGGTTGGACCGCGGTGACCGGGACCGTGGACCCCTATGCGCTGTTGCTGTTCCTGATCATCTTTGTCTGGACACCACCACATTTCTGGGCGCTGGCCGTGCATCGACGCGAGGAGTACGCGCGGGTGGACATCCCCATGCTGCCGGTGACCCACGGCGAGCAGTTCACCCGCTTGCAGATCCTGCTCTACACCGTGCTGCTGCTGGCGGTGAGCGTACTGCCCTTCGTGACCGGCATGAGCGGCTGGTTCTATCTGGCCGGCGCGGTGCTGTTCGGCCTCGGTTACCTGTACTACGCGATCGCCATGATGGTGTCGGCCGATCAGCGCTTGCCGATGAAATCCTTCGGCTTTTCCATCGTCTACCTGTTCGGCCTGTTTGCGTTTTTGCTGATCGATCGCTATCTGCCGCTGATGAGGGCGGCGCTTTCGGCCTGAGCCAAGCAAGGGTAAGGAGACAACCATGCGGCTATTCAGTGACAGCATTCGTGACGGTGAGGTGATGCCCGGGCGCTTTGCCTTCGCCGTGCCGGACCCCGAGCAGCACGTACGGCTGAGCGACAACCGCAGCCCGCACCTGGGCTGGAGCGGCTTGCCGGAAGGCACCCGTTCGTTGGTGCTGATCTGCCACGATCCGGATGTGCCCAGCAAGCCCGACGACGTGAACCAGGAAGGGCGGCAGGTGCCCGCCGAGCTGCCGCGGGTGGACTTCTTCCACTGGGTGCTGGTGGATTTGGCGCCGGCCGTGAGCGAATTGGCCGAAGCCGAGGCCTCGGACCGGGTGACCGCCCGGGGCAAGCCCGGCCCGCAGGGGCCGCGGGGGAGCCGTCAGGGGCTGAACAGCTATACCGACTGGTTCCAGGGCGATGCGGACATGGAGGGCCGGTATTACGGCTACGATGGCCCCTGCCCGCCGTGGAATGACAGCATCGCTCACCGTTACCGCTTCACGCTGTATGCCACGGATCTGGAGCGTTGCCCGGTGGGTGAGCGATTCACCGGCCCGGACGTGCTGGCCGCCATTGAGGGCCATGTGCTCGATCAGGCGAGCCTGACAGTCCGTTACAGCCTGAACCCGGACGTGCCGGCCTGACGAGCGGTGCCCCCCGGTGCCGGGGGGCAAATCGGGCTATTGGCGGGTGATCGGGGTGAGGGTGAGCTCCACCCGGCGGTTGGCCTGGCGGCCCTGGGCGGTGCTGTTGTCCGCCACCGGATAACGCTCGCCGTAGCCGCGGGTGATGATGCGCAGCGGCTGCAGGCCGCGGGTGCGCAGATAATCGCTCACCGACTGGGCGCGCCGCTCGGACAGGCCCTGATTGTAGCTGTCAGAGCCGGTGCTGTCGGTATGGCCGGCCACCTCGATCAGCGTGTTTTCATATTCCTGCAGCACCAGCGCCACATCGTTCAGTACCGCGGTGAACTGGGGGCGCAGGGTGGACTCGTCCAGCGCGAAGGTGATGTTGCCGGGCATGTTCAGGGTGATGTTGTCGCCGTGACGGGTAACGCTCACACCGGTGCCTTCCAGGCGCTCGCGCAGCTTCCTCTCCTGCACGTCCATGTAGTAGCCGACGCCGCCACCGGCCAGCGCGCCGACCCCGGCGCCGATCAGCGCGCGCTTGCGCCGCTCGGAGGAGTCGTCGCCGGTGGCGATGCCCACCACGGCGCCGGCGATGGCGCCTATGGTCGCGCCCTTGGTGGCGCTGGCGGTCTTCTCCTCGCGGGTGTAGGGGTCCATCGTGGTGCAGCCGCCGATGAGCAGGCTGCCCGTGAGAAGGGCGGTTGCCAATTGCTTGCGCATACGTGTCACTCCCTGTGCGAAAGATCCATCCTTGGGACCGAAGAAAGGCCTGTTCTCTCAGTCCTGGCCGTAGCGGTTGTTCATCACGTCCATCCAGGCATTGTGCGCCTGCTGCGCTTCCTCGCGCCACTTCTGCACCTGCTCGCGGCTGTGCTTTTCACGGCCCTCGGCATCGGTGACCGGGCGCGGATCGTATTCGCTCTGGTGGCGCGGTTCATCGCTCATGGGCGCTTCCTCTCTACAAGTGTGGACGGGCAGTATACTGCTCGCGAACAGGGGCTGATCAATGGTTAGTGTAATGGAGTTCGACCGGGATCTGGATGTGCGGGGGCTGGACTGCCCCTTGCCGATACTGCGCAGCAAGCGCAGCCTGGCCACCATGGAGGTGGGGGAGGTGTTACGGGTCAGGGCCACCGACCCCCACGCGGTGGTGGATTTCGCCGCCTTCTGCGAGAAGACCGCGCACCGTCTGGAGCGGCAAAGCGAAGGGGCGGGGGAGTTCCACTTCTGGGTGCGCAAGGGCTGAACACGGCCCCGGGGGCTGAAAGCACATCGCCGCCCGCAGGCGGCGATGTGGCGGTCAAGCGGGGTCGCTGGCTCAGGCGGCCTTGCCGGCCCGGGCCAGACTGTCCTTGGTGATCTTCTGCAGTTCGCTGCCGAACTTCTCGCCCAGGCCGCTCAGGGTCTTCACGTCGGCGCTGAGCTTCTCGTTCAGCTCGCCGGCGACTTTCTGCTGCTGGCTGACGAAGGCCTGCAGGCTCTTGGCATCACGCACTTCCAGTGCGGCACGCAGCTGCTGCAGGTTCAGTTCCGCGCAGCTCTTGGCGGTTTCCAGCTGGAAGGCACTGAGCTTTTCCAGGTTCTCGACCATCAGGGCGCCCAGCTGCTTGGCGGGGGCGGTGGCATCGGCGAGCTGCTTGGTGACGTTCTTGAGCTGATCCTGATACATGCTGACACTCCTGAGTGTTGGGTTGGCAACCATCAGCGGTTGTTGCAGTGCAATATAGCACCGGGGTTTGCTGCGGTGCAACACTTGCGGTGCCCAGCCGGGTCAGCGCGTGCTCAGGTGTCCTGGAAGCCGATCTCGCGAATCAGTTGCTGTATGGCGCGCGTGGTCTCTCGGGGGGTTTGCAGCAGCTCGAAACCGGTGGCGTAGAAGTCCGGGTTGACGTCCTGCTTGCACCAGCGGCTGCGGGCCGGCGTGAAAAGACTACGGGGCTCGGCCAGGTTCTCCACCGTGCGGATCTCCAGCTCCCAGTCCTGGTCCACGTCCAGCGGTTCGCGGCTCATGACCATCATGCCGTCGGTGGTGATATCGCCCAGATAGCCGATCTGCTCACCGCTGTCCCGGTGATAGACCTTCAAATAGAAGATGAGATGGTGGCGGTGCTGCTTGCGTGCACTATGGCGCATATCGATACCCGCTTTCCCTGTGGTCGATCCGTTGCGGAGGCCCATGGGAATTGGCCAACGCCTCCTTATGCGAAGCTAACCCCCGCGCTTCCCCAGGGTCAACTCGCAGTGCAGCAGAGCCCCGTGAGCATTGATCCGTGGCGCGGCTCAGGGAATCTGTGGTTTCGACAGCCAGCGCTCGAGCGTGTTCTCCGCCGCCTGGCCCATGCGTTTGCTCAGGCTGCGTTTGGGATGGAAGCGCAGCTCGATGAGCTGGTGATCCGCCGCGTGGCGAAGCAGGTAATCGTCCGAGGTGCCCAGTTCATCCACCAGCCCCAACGCCTTCGCCTGCTCGCCCAACCAGTGCTCGCCGGTGGCTACCCGCGCCAGATCCAGCTGCGGGCGATAACGGGTGATGAAGTCCTTGAACTGGCGATGGATGGCTTCCAGGTCCTCGCGGAACTTCTCCCGTCCCTGCTCGGTGTTCTCGCCGAACACCGTGAGTGTGCGCTTGTACTCACCGGCGGTAAGCATTTCGAAGTCCACGTCGTGCTTTTTCAGCAGGCGGTGAAAGTTCGGCAACTGCGCGACCACGCCGATGGAGCCCACCACCGCGAAGGGGGCGGCGAGAACACGATCGGCGACGGCGGCCATCAGATAGCCGCCGCTGGCCGCCACCTTGTCCACGCTCACGGTCAGGGGGATGCCTCGCTCGCGCAGCCGCACCAGCTGCGAGGCGGCAAGCCCGTAGCCGTGCACCACACCGCCCGGGCTCTCCAGGCGCAGCAGCACCTGATCTTGGGCACCGGCGACGCTGAGAATGGCGCTGATCTCCTCGCGCAGGCTCTCCACCCGTGAGGCGCGAATATCGCCGTGGAAGTTGAGCACGAACACCCGCGACTTGTCGGCGTCGCCGCCGGTGGCCTGCTTGTGTTGGCGCTTGTACTGGCGCTCCAGCCGCTTCAGGCCCCGGGCGTCGGTCATCTGCCGGCGCAGGCTGTGTTCCATGTCGCGGTAGCGCCGGTTAAGCTTGCGTACTTCCAGGCGCTCGCGGCGCTGTCGCCCGCGGGCGCCCAGGTTGATGAGCGCCGCGGCGGCGAAAAGTAGCG
This sequence comes from Alkalilimnicola sp. S0819, assembly GCF_009295635.1. Lineage (NCBI taxonomy): Bacteria > Pseudomonadati > Pseudomonadota > Gammaproteobacteria > Chromatiales > Ectothiorhodospiraceae > Alkalilimnicola > Alkalilimnicola sp. S0819. Next base: position 170,442 of record NZ_WHIW01000005.1, read on the forward strand.
CCGCGAGCAGGGTTACGGTCTTGGCGAGGAAAAGGCCGTAGTCCAGCAGAAAGGCCATGCGGGAATCCTTGGAATATGTCTTCGAGCGATGACGATCGTTCGCGCCAGTATAGCCTGACAGGGCATGCTGTCGCGGTACTGGCGGCAAGCGAGCCGGTGGCGCATGAAGATTGGCGGGGCTATACCTTTCGGCAGTTGGATGCCGCGGCCGGTGCGGTCAAGGGCACGGCCTTCCGCGCTTTCAAGCGTCACCGGGCCGCCCTGCGTGAGGGCGAGGACTATCTCTGGCTGGATGGCGTCGCGCACCCGGCGCTGCGGGAGGCGCTGCTCGCGCGCGGGCTGCTGTACCCGGCGGTGGCGAATATCACCCTGATCAGCCCGGACGTGAGCGCTCGCTTGTTGTCGGGCCGCGGCTTTCCGGGTGCCGGCGCCGGCGAGGGCAAGGCATGAAGATTCACAACCTGCCGGTTTATCTCCCCTCCGGTGGCGGGCCAGCCCGGAGCGAGCCCCCCGCCAACCAGGCCCCGCAGACTCCGCCGTCCCGGCCCTCCGCGCCTTATCGGCCCCAGGCCTCGGATCCGCTATGGGCGAGGGAGCACTCCGCGCCGCCCCAGCGCCCCGCCCTGCGGGCCTTCGTCGAAGTCCAGTCCATGGATCGCTCCGAGTTGCTGGTTCAGGGCGGGCGTCTGGATCTGTACGCCTGAGGGGCGGATGCTTGCCGCCTTGCCCTTGCTCCCACTAAGCTCTGCCACCCACCCGATGATGAATGAAGCGCCTATGTTCAGGGACTGCAGCCGATGACCCCCTGGGAACGATATCAAGCCGATCTGAAACGGCCCGAATTCACCCATGACCCAGCCCAGGAAACCGCGGTGCGGCATCTGCAGCAGCTCTACGAGGCGCTGCTCGCCCGCCCGGAGCCGGGCATGATCGAGCGGATCTGGTCGCGACTGCGCCGCGAGCGGCCGGGGCCCGAGCGGGGGCTGTATTTCTGGGGCGGCGTCGGCCGGGGCAAGACCTACCTGGTGGATACCTTTTTCGAATGTCTGCCCTTCGAGGACAAGCGCCGCCTGCATTTTCACCGCTTCATGCACTGGGCACACGCCGAGCTCAAGCAGTTGAAGAACGCTCAGGACCCATTGGAGATCGTCGCTGAGCGTTTCGCCGCCGAGGCCCGGGTGATCTGCTTCGATGAGTTCTTCGTCTCGGACATCGCCGACGCGATGATCCTGGGGGGCTTGCTGCGTGGTCTGTTCGCCCGTGGCGTGACCCTGGTGGCCACCTCCAATATTCCGCCCCAGGAGCTTTACAAGGACGGCCTGCAGCGGGAGCGCTTCCTGCCCGCCATCGAACTGATACAGCGGCACACCACGGTGTTGAATGTGGACGGTGGCACGGATTATCGGCTGCGCTTTCTGGAGCAGGCGGAGATCTACCACACGCCGCTGGACGAGGGCGCCGACCGGGTGCTGGGGGAGGACTTTCGCCAGATTGCCGGGGAGCCGGGCCGTGAGGGAGAACCCCTGGAGGTGGAGGGTCGGTCGATCCCCACGCGCCGCTTGGCCGATGGGGTGGTCTGGTTCGACTTCAAGGCCCTGTGTGATGGCCCCCGCAGCCAGAGCGATTACATCGAGATCGCGCGGGAGTTCCACACTGTGCTGGTCTCCGGGGTACCGGAGTTCCACCGGGAGCGGGATGATCAGGCGAGGCGCTTCATCAGCCTGGTGGACGAGTTCTATGACCGCAACGTGGTGCTGATCCTCAGTGCCGAGCGCCTGCCGGAGCAACTATACACCGGCAGGCGGCTGGCCTTCGCCTTCGAGCGCACCGTAAGCCGTCTGCAAGAGATGCAGTCCCGCGAGTACCTGGCCCGCGCCCACAGACCCTAGAGAGGCATTGGGCGGTTCCCATGGACCTCTGTCTGTCCGGCGTCCTTGTAAGGGCGATGGCGATTCGTCGCGAGTCCCACCTTGCCGAGGCACGCCTGGCTGGCGCAGAGGTGCGCGGGAAATGCCGGGTGTCTCCCTGGGGCGGATTGATCGGCGCCTCTCCGGTCCTGAGCGGGTCCGGGTTCACACTTCTTGTCGACTCATCAACGTGTTAGCGTTGACGCTTGGCAGGGCCGCGGTGTGGGGGCAGGTGCCCATGGAGGCGTTGCGGGAGCGAATCATACGGGCCCAGGGTGGCCGCCAGGCACTGTCCGGGGTCGGCGAGGTCATGGGCCGGGCCGCCTTCGGCGGCTGGGAGTTCAGTGCCCGTTTCTGTGCCAGCGTGCCCCGGGATGTGGATTTCCTGCTCCTTCCCGGCTCGGCCGAGGTAGCCTTCAGTGATTTCCCCGCGGCCACGCAGACGGCCTGGTTCGGGCCCCGGGGTACCCGCATCGAGAACGCCGCGGGCGTGTGCCTGGCCGAGCGAGAGGCGCCCGGTGCGGTGCTGCGCTCGGTGGGCCACTGGTTCGCCTGGGACACACTGGATGCGGTTTATTACTGTGGGCTCGCCCTTTGGCATGCGCTGGCGCCGCCTTTCCTGCTGATGCGGGAGGAGCTGGATGCCGAGGTGCTTCCCGAGTGCGAAGTGGCCGGCAAGCGCCTGCAGCGGCTGCGATTATGTGCCACGGATGCGGCGATGCTCCCCGCCGGGGACCTGCTGCTCTACGCCGATGCCAGCGGCTTGCTGCAGCGCCTCGACTGCAGTTCGCCCTGCGCCGGCGGCTGGCCGCGCATGGCGCAGCTCTGCGAGGGGCACGAGGCGGTGGAGCGGGCCGTGCTGGCCACCCGGCGCCGGTTCCATGGCTGCTTCGGTGGGCAGCGCCAGTGGCCACTGATGCCGTTGGCCTGGCTGGAGCTGGATGATCTGGGCTTGGCAAGAAGCCGCCCGGCGGGCTGATCAGCCGTTCTCCTACAGCAGCGCCTCCACGTGGGCGGCGGCACATTCCGCGAGCGCCTGCAGGTGGTAACCGCCCTCCAGGGTCGAGATCAGTCGCCCCTCGCTGTGCTGACGCGCCAACCGGCACAGCGCCTCGGTCAGCCAGCCATAGTCCTCCGCATGCAGCTCCAGCCCGGCCAGCGGGTCCAGGGCGTGTCCGTCGAAGCCGGCGCTGACCAGGATCAACTGCGGCGCGTAGTGATCCAGCGCCGGCAGCAGTGTGGTCTCCCAGGCCTCGCGGAATTCCTTGGAGCCCGCCCCCGGCGCCAGCGGGACATTCCAGCAATTCTGTTCGCCGCGCTCGTTCTGGCTGCCGGTGCCGGGGTAGAGCGGGCTCTGTTGGCTGGAGAAGAACCGGTAGGGCGCGCGCCCCGTGATCATGTGCTGGCTGCCATTGCCATGGTGCACGTCGAAGTCCACCACGGCGATCCGCTCCAGGCCGTGCACCGCGGCGGCCTGGGCCGCACCCACCATGACGTTGTTGAACAGGCAAAAGCCCATGGCGCGGGCGGCCTCGGCGTGGTGGCCGGGGGGGCGCACCGCGCAGAAGGCATGTTCCAGGGCACCGGCCATGATCTGGTCCACGGCGTCGGTGAGGGCCCCGGCGGCGCGCAGCGCGGCCTCGCCGGAGCCGGGCGAGAGCAGGGTGTCGGCGTCCAGGGTTCGCTGCCCTGTGGTGGGCACGGCGCTCAGTACCCGATTCACGTAGTCGGCGGTGTGCACGCGCTGCAGTTGCTCACGGGTGGCCCGTGGCGGCTCGTGGCGCTGCAGATCCTGAAAGCGGGGAGCTTCCAGCGCGCTGAGTACGGCGCGCAGTCGGGCGGCCGACTCGGGATGACCCGGGCCGGTGTCGTGCTCCAGGCAGGCCGGGTGGGTGTAGAGCCAGGTGTTCATGGTGCGCCATCCGCTTGCGGGTATTAACGGATAGTGCGGTGGCAGGTGCGCGCCTGACAAGGGGGGCGGAGGAAGGCGGTGCGGCGGCTGCCCGATTATCCGGCGCCGTTCCTGCGCCGGAAGCGGTACAGGGCGATCTCGCCAAGCAGATTGGGCAGCAAACGTGCCCCGTAGTTGTGGCGATGGTGGCTGTCCATCACCCGGCTCTCCAGGATCTCGATGTCGCGTTCGCCGCACAGCGCCTGGAAGTCCCGCACGGTGCACAGGTGAATGTTCGGGGTGTCGTACCAGGAGTTGGGCAGGGCCTTGCTCACCGGCATGCGCCCCTTGATGGCCAGATGATAGCGCAACCGCCAGTAGGCGAAGTTGGGGAAGGTAACGATCCCTTCCCGGCCCACCCGCAGCATTTCCTCCAGCAACCAGTCCGGGTAGCGCACCGCCTGCAGGGTCTGGCTCATGACCACGTAGTCGAAGGAGTGGGCGTCGAAGTCCGACAGGCCCTCGTCCAGGTCGGACTGGATGACGTTCACGCCGTTGCGAATGCAGCGCACGATATTGTCCGGGTCGATCTCCAGCCCGTAGCCGGTCACGTCCCGTTCCTCGCGCAAATGCTGCAACAGCGCGCCATCGCCACAGCCCAGGTCCAGCACCCGGCTGCCGGGCAGGATCCAGTCGGCGATGGCGGCCAGATCGCGACGCAGGTTCATGCCGACCCCTCCCGGGCGACTCGCGCCATGTACGCGCTGAAGGCGTCCAGATAGGCGGGTATAGGCATGAGGAAGGCATCATGGCCCTGGGGGGCGTCGACTTCCGCGTAGCTGACATCCTTGTCGCCATCGAGCAGGGCACGCACGATCTCCCGGGAGCGGTCCGGGGCGAAGCGCCAGTCGCTGGTGAAGGAGGCGATGAAAAAGCCGGCCTGCACCGCGCTCAGCGCCTTGGAGAGGTCACCGCCGTGGCGGGCGGCGGGATCGAAGTAGTCCAGCGCCCGGGTCATCAGCAGGTAGGTGTTGGCGTCGAAGCGGTCGACGAAGGAGGCGCCCTGGTAGCGCAGGTAGCTCTCCACCTCGAAGTCCACATCGAAACTGAAGGTGTAGTCTTCCTTGCCCTGGCGAAGCTCGCGGCCGAATTTCTTCCCCATGGCGTCATCGGAGAGATAGGTGATGTGGCCGAGCATGCGCGCCAGTGCCAGCCCCTGGCGGGGCAGGGTGTCTTCGCGCCGGTAATGGCCGTTGAGGAACTCCGGATCCGACATGATCGCCTGGCGGGCGACCTCGTTGAAGGCGATGTTCTGGGCCGAGAGCCGCGGGGCGGCCGCGATCACCACGCTGTGACGCAGACGCTCGGGATAATCGATGGCCCATTGCAGCGCCTGCATGCCGCCCAGGCTGCCCCCCACCACCGCCGCCCAGCGGGCGATGCCCAGCTGATCCGCCAGCCGCGCCTGGCTGCGCACCCAGTCGGCGACGGTAACCACGGGGAAGTCCGCGCCGTAGGCGGCGCCGGTTTCCGGATCAATGCTGGTGGGGCCGGTGGAGCCGTGGCAGCCGCCCAGATTGTTGCTGCACACCACGAAGAAGCGGTCGGTGTCTATGGGCTTGCCGGGGCCTATGCAGGCTTCCCACCAGCCGGGCTTGCGCTCATCCACGCTGTGGTAGCCCGCGGCGTGATGGTTGCCCGAGAGCGCATGGCAGATCAGCACCGCGTTGCTGGCGTCGGCGTTCAGCCGGCCATAGGTCTCGTAGACCAGGTCATGGCACGGCAGCACGCGACCGCAATCCAGGGTGAGCGGTTCGCTGATGTGCAGCTTTTGAGGGGTGACCAGGCCGACGGAGTCGGCCGGCAATGTCTTGGGCATTGGCGGCTTGTCAGCACTCGAGCGGATTAGCTGCCAAGTCTACGGCCGGTGCCCTTGAGCCGCAAGCTCAGGCGCCAGGATCCTCCCCAGTGGTCGTGGCCTTGGCCGCTCTCACCGGGCGGGGGCGGGTGCCTTATACCAGGCCGCGCAGCATGGGGAAGATATCGCCGATCAGATAGCGCAGGAACATGATCCCCAGCAGTGCCACGGCCGGCGAGAAGTCGATGCCCGCCGGGGTGGGCAGGACATTGCGGATGGGGCGCAGGATAGGTCCGGTGAGGCTGTCCAGCACGCTCATGACCGGGTGGTAGCCCTGGGCTACCCAGCTCAGGATCACCTGCCCGATCAGGGCGATGAAGTAGATGTTCAGCAGCAGCCCGATCAGCTTGCCCACGGTGAGGATGGCGAGCAGCAAGGGCTCGGGCGCCCCGCCGCGGATCAGCACCCACACGGCCATGGCGATCAGCTGCAGCACGAGGATGATGACGAGGCTGGCAGTGTCGATGCCGCGCCAGCCGGGTAGCACCCGGCGCAGCGGGCGCAGCAGCGGCGCGGTGATGCGCACGATGAACTGGGAGAAGGGGTTGTAGAAATCCGCCCGGGTGAGCTGCAGCATCAGCCGCAGCATGAAAGCCCCCACATAGAGCTGGGAGACGGTCAGCCAGAGAAACTCCATGGCGCGCATTGCTTTACTCTCCCAGCAGATTGCCCAGTTCGTCGGCGCGTTCCGCGGCGGCGGCCACGGCGCGGGCCATCAGCTTGCGAAAATCCCCCGCCTCCAGCACGCCGATGCCCGCCTCGGTGGTGCCGCCGGGGGAGGTGACCTGACGGCGCAGTTCCGCCGGCGAGGCCTGGCTCTCCAGCGCCATCTTGGCAGCACCAAAAGCGGTCTGCAGCACCAGTAGCCGGGCGGCCTCGGCGGACAGTCCCTGGGCGCGGCCCGCCTCCTCCAACGCTTCCATCTGCAGGAAGAAATAGGCCGGGCCGCTGCCGGAAACCGCGGTGACCGCGTCCATCAGGGTCTCATCGTCCAGCCACTGGGTCAGGCCCGCCGCGCGCAGCAGGCTCTCGGCCAGCGCCCGCTGGGCTTCGCTGACCCGCGGGTTGGCATACAGCGCGGTGGCGCCGCTTTGCACCAGCGCGGGGGTGTTGGGCATGGCTCGCACCACCGCGGCCTCGCCACCCAGCCAGCGGTTCAGGTCCGGCTCGCGCACGCCGGCGGCGATGGAGATGAACACGGGCCGACGATCGCCGATCACCTCGCGCAGGTCCTCGGCCACGGTCTTCATGATCTGCGGCTTGATCGCCAGCACCACGGCGTCGGCCTCGCGGAGCAGTTCGTGGTTGTCGCGGGCGGCGTGGATGCGGAATTCCTCGCACAGCGCGGCCAGCCGGTCGTTGTCCGGTTCGGCCACCCGGATGCGTTCCGCCGGGTAGTCGTCGGCGATCAGCCCGCCGATCAGGCTGCGGGCCATGTTGCCGCCGCCGATGAAGCCGATGATGGCTTGGTTCATGCGTGTTCTCCTTGTTCCCGGGGACCGAACAGGGCGGTGCCGATGCGCACCAGGGTGCAGCCCTCGGCCACGGCCGCTTCCAGATCGCCGGACATGCCCATGGACAGGGTGTCCAGTGCCAGCCCGGTTTCCCGGCAATGTGCCTGCAGCGCGGCGAGCCTGGCGAAGGCCGCCCGCTGGCGGCTGAAGTCCGAATCCGGCGCGGGTATGCACATCAGGCCCCGCAGCCGCAGCCGGGGCAGCGCGGCGATGGCGTGCGCCAGCGCCAGGGTGTCGCGCGGGCTGCAGCCAGACTTGCTGGCTTCGCCGCTGATGTTCACCTGCAGGCAGACCTGCAAGGGCGCGCGCCCCGGCGGACGTTGTTCCGACAGTCGCCGGGCCACCTTGAGCCGGTCCAGAGTGTGAACCCAATCAAAGTTTAGCGCGATATCCTTTGTCTTATTGGACTGTATGGGCCCAATGTAGTGCCATTCCAGGTCCAGATCCCGCAGCTGCGCCTGCTTTCCCAGCGCCTCGGAGAGGTAGTTCTCGCCGAAGCGGCGCAGGCCGGCGGCGTGGGCGGCGCGCAGGGCCGACGCCGGCTGGCGCTTGCTTACCGCGAGCAGGGTGACACTGCCGGCGGGACGCCCGAAACGTTGCTCGGCGGCCTGGAGGCGGCTCCGAGTGGAGCTGACGCGCTCGGCGATGGCGCTCATTGTTGCCTGCCCTGGTGCTTGACGGTAACTTGGAATGTCCGCCGCATTCGGCGGGCGCGATAGAACATAACAAGAGCCAACCAGCGAAAACAGCTCGGGGGAACTTCGTGGATATCTCTGACCTGCTTGCCTTCTCGGTAAAGAACAACGCCTCCGATCTGCACATCTCCGCCGGCATGCCGCCGATGATCCGCGTCGATGGCGATGTGCGCCGGATCAACCTGCCGGCGCTGGAACACAAGGATGTTCACTCGCTGGTCTACGACATCATGAACGACAAGCAGCGCAAGGACTTCGAGGAGTTCCTGGAGACTGACTTCTCCTTCGAGATCCCGAACCTGGCGCGCTTTCGCGTCAACGCCTTCAACCACAACCGCGGCGCCGGCGCGGTGTTCCGTACCATCCCCTCCAATGTGCTCACCCTGGAGGAGCTGGGTTGTCCGCCGGTGTTCAAGGACATCGCCGACAACCCCCGCGGCATCGTGCTGGTCACCGGGCCTACGGGTTCGGGGAAATCCACCACCCTGGCGGCGATGGTGAACTACAAGAACGAGAATTACCACGAGCACATCCTCACCGTGGAAGACCCCATCGAGTTCGTCCACGAATCGAAGAAGAGCCTGGTGAACCAGCGCGAAGTGCACCGCGACACCCTGGGTTTCAACGAGGCCCTGCGCTCGGCGCTGCGCGAGGACCCGGACGTGATCCTGGTGGGTGAGCTTCGCGACCTGGAGACCATCCGCCTGGCGCTGACCGCCGCGGAAACCGGGCATCTGGTGTTCGGCACCCTGCACACCAGCTCTGCCGCGAAGACCATCGACCGCATCATCGATGTGTTTCCCGCCGCCGAGAAATCCATGGTGCGCTCCATGCTCTCCGAGTCGCTACGGGCGGTCATCGCCCAGACCCTGCTGAAGAAGGTAGGCGGGGGGCGCATCGCGGCGCACGAGATCATGATCGGCACGCCGGCCATCCGCAACCTGATTCGTGAGGACAAGGTGGCGCAGATGTACTCCGCCATCCAGACCGGCCAGGGGACCGGCATGCAGACCCTGGACCAGTGCCTGCAGGGCTTGGTGCGCAAGGGGCTGGTGAGCAAGCAGGACGCCCAGAAGAAGGCGGCCAACAAGGATTCCTTTATCTAGGCCCGGCGCGGGTGCGCAGAAGAACAATTAGGTAATGCATATGGATTTCAATGCCTTGCTGGAGCTCATGGTCAACAAGAAGGGCTCGGATCTGTTCATCACCGCAGGCATGCCGCCGTCGATGAAGATCTCCGGGCGACTCGCTCCGGTGACCAAGAGCAAGCTCACCCCCGAGCAGGCCCGTCAGGTGGTGCTTTCCATCATGAACGAGCGCCAGCGCGAGGAGTTCGAGGCCACCCACGAGTGCAACTTCGCCATCAGCGCTACGGGGCTGGGGCGTTTCCGTGTCAGCGCCTTCTACCAACGCAACAATGTGGGCATGGTGCTGCGTCGGATCGAGACCAATATTCCGTCCACCGACGAGCTGAAGCTGCCGGCGGTGATCAAGGAATTCGCCATGATCAAGCGCGGCCTGGTGATCTTCGTGGGCGCCACCGGCACGGGCAAGTCCACCTCGCTGGCCTCGATGATCAGCTACCGCAACCACAACAGCACCGGCCATATCATCACCATCGAGGACCCCATCGAGTTCATCCACCAGCACGCCGGCTGCATCGTCACCCAGCGCGAGGTGGGCATAGACACCGAGTCCTTCGATGTGGCGCTGAAGAACACCCTGCGCCAGGCGCCCGACGTGATCCTGATCGGCGAAATCCGCACCCAGGACACCATGGACTACGCCATCGCTTTCGCCGAGACCGGCCATCTGTGCCTGGCGACCCTGCACGCCAACAACGCCAACCAGGCCATGGATCGCATCGTCAACTTCTTCCCGCCGGAGCGGCACAACCAGCTGTTCATGGACCTGTCGTTGAACCTGAAGGGCGTGGTGGCCCAGCAGCTGATTCCCACCCCGGACGGCAAGGGGCGGGTGCCCGCGGTGGAGGTGCTCAAGGGCACGCCGCTGGTGGCCGACAAGATCCGCGCCGGCGAGGTGCACGAGCTGAAGGAGATCATGAAGCGCTCCCGGGAGCAGGGCATGCAGACCTTCGACCAGCACCTGTTCGAGCTCTACAAGAGCGGCCAGATCACCTACGAGGACGCGCTGCGTTACGCCGATTCGGAGAACGAGGTGCGGCTGATGGCCAAGCTGGGCGCCGATGACACCCAGGAGCGGCTGGAGAGCGCCACTGCCGGCATGACCCTGGTGGATGAGCGGGCCGGCGACCACCGGTACTGATGCGCTGCCGGCGGCTGCCGGGCGCTGGGGTCGCCCCGGCGCCTGTGGGCCTTTTCGGACCTCGCGGCGCGGCCGCGGAGCTTGGGCCGGCAGGAAAGTCGGACCCTCTCTGAGTACTTGCCATGAAACGACTCGCTTCCTGGTGGCGCCGCAAGGCACCGCCCGCCTCGCCGCCCGGCGCGGCTGACACGGATGATGAACAGCTGTGGGTTTCCCGCGCCCACTTGCGGCGCATGGAGGAGCTGGCACAACGTTATCGCAGCATCGTCGATCTCATACCCGAGGCGGTGTGCGTGGTGGCCCCGGATGGCCGGTATCTGGAACGCAATGCCCATGCGGAGACGCTCACCGGCATAGGGATCGATGCGGTGCGTGGCCGCTCCTTTCTGGATCTGGTGATCCCGGAGGATCGGGAGAGAGCCTTCGAGGCCGTCAATGGCGCCAAGCAGGGCAAGCCGCAGAACACCGGGTTCCGAGTCTACAACGCCGAAGGTGGTGTGGTGCATACCGACCTGACGGTAGCGCCCATCGTCAGCGAGGGGGAGGTGGTGGCGGTGTTCGGGCTGGCTCGGGACATGACCCACCGGGTAGAAGCGGAGCGCCGGCTCAAGGCCAGCGAGCAGAAGTTCCGCAGCCTGTTCCACCACAGCCTGGACGGCATCCTGCTGATCAGTAGCGACTATCGGATTATTGATGCCAACCCGGCCGTCTGCGCCATGCTGCAGCGGGACAAGGAGCAGCTGGTGGGTCAGCCCAGTGAGCTGGGCATGGTCAATGATGCGGCGCTGCGGGCGGCGCGCCAGGCGCAGCGCCGTCATGGCAGCTTTCGCGGCGAACTCTACGCCCGGCGGGCCGATGGCGGGGTGTTTCCGGTGGAAGTCAGCGCCTCCAGGTTCGCCGGTGCCGATGGCGAGTACTACATCGCCACCGTGATGCGCGATATCAGTGAGCGCAAGCGCGCGGAGCACGCCCTGCGCGCGTCTCGGGAGGATATACGCCGGCTGTGGGGCTTCGCCCAGTCGGTGCGTGAGCAGGAGCAGAAGCGGCTTGCCCGGGAAGTGCACGACGAACTGGGTCAGCTGCTCACGGCCATGAAGCTGGACCTGGACTGGCTCAAGCGCAAGCTGCCCGAGGAGGAGACCTTCGTCGCCGACAAGGTGGCCGATCTGGAGGTGCTGCTCAGCGCCACTCTCGACGCCCAGCGGCGTTTGCTGGCGGGGCTGCGGCCTCGAGTTCTCGACGAGCTGGGCTTGGGAGCCGCCTGCCAATGGTTGCTGAGGGAGTTTACCGCCAGCAGTAACGTGCCTCATCAGCTGTGCCTCAGTCACGGCGAGTTCCAGTTGGAGGATGAGCTCGCCACCACGGTGTTTCGCATTGTCCAGGAGGCGCTCACCAATGTGGCGCGACACGCGCAAGCCAGCCGGGTGCGGGTGAGCCTGATCCAGGGCGAGGGGCGCTTCTGCGTGCGGGTGCTCGATGACGGCTGCGGTCTGGCGTCTCGGCCAGACTCCTCTCAACAGCGGTTCGGGTTGCTGGGTATCCGTGAGCGGGTGAACCTGCTCAACGGCGAGCTGAGGCTGGAGAGCCAGCCCGGGTGCGGTACCGAGTTGCACGTGGATCTGCCGCTTGAGCCGGCGCGGGCTCCGGCTCAGGCGGGCGTGCCCGATCAGACCACGGCCAAGCTCGCCGGCGTGGCGCTCCAGGGGGGCGGAATCAGGGCGCACAGCCCGTGGGCGTGCCCCAGAGCGTGAACGCCTCGATGAACCTTTACGGAGACGCGTAGGGTTCGCGCTCAAGCGCGCGCCCTCGGTGGGTGATGCCGCGGGTCATGGGGCCGGGATCGGCTGGAAGACGTATTGCGGCAGCCCTTCCGCTTCTTCATCCAGCCGCCGGCGCAGCTTTTCCCCTCCCAGAGCCAGCACCCGCACGTCCGGCTTTGTTTCCAGCCCTCCCCACCAACGCCGCAGCAGGCCCACCGCATCGCCCTCGAAACACCCGGGCAGGCCATCCGGATGGGCGATGCGGCTGGGAATGCCGAGTTCCTCCAGCATGGCGATGCCGGCAATCGCTTCCGCCGGTTTCGGGCCGATCAGGTAACGGGAGGGGCGTGGCCGAAACGGCAGGCTGTCCGCGGCGCCGATGAGCACCAGCCGGGGTGGGGGATTCTGGCGCCGGGCGGCATGCAGCGCGGCCGCCAGGCCCACTTCATCCGCCAGCAGTACCGGGGCCGCCGGTGCCGCGGGACCCAGCGGGCCGTTCACGCGGCAGGGGCTGCCGGGGCGCAGTTCGGGCAGCTTGCGGGCAAGCGCGGGGGGCAACAGCAGCGCGGTCCACTCGGCGTGTTGTTCCAGCACGGGTAGGCGGAGGCTTTGCCCCTGCAGGTCCAGTTCCAGCCATTGCCCCGGTGCGGCCGGCGGGTGGCGGGCCGCCAGGCGCAGCATCTGCCAGCCCTGGGCAAGCGGCCCCAGGCCTTGCACAGGGGCGTCGTTCACGGCGTGCGTTCAAAGACCACGCGCCCAGCCAGCAAGGTGTGGCTGGCACGGCCGCTGAATTCCCAGCCGTGGTAGAGGCTGTTCTTGCCGCGACTGAGCATGGTCTCGGGCCGATGCCACCAGACCGCGTGCGGGTCCAGCACGCAGATATCGGCCGGGGCGCCGGGCTGCAGGCGCCCCGCATCCAGGCCGAGGATGCGGGCCGGGTTGCTGGTCACGCAGGCCAGCGCCTGATGCAGCGGCAGTACACGATCATCGGCCAGGCGCAGGATCAGGGCGAGCAGGCTGTCCACCGCGGACACGCCGGGCTCGGTCTCGCTGAACGGGGCGCACTTGGCGTCGGCATCGTGGGGCTGGTGGTCGGAGCAGATCACCTCGATCACGCCCTGGGCCAGGGCGCGACGCAGGGCGTCCCGGTCGGCGGTGCTGCGCAGCGGCGGCTGCAGATGGGCCTCGGCGCGAAAGCCGCTGACGTCCATCTCGTTGAAGAACAGATGGTGAATGCTCACATCGGCGCTCACCGGCAGGCCGTCGTGACGGGCCCGGGCCAGCAATTCCGCGCCCCGGGCGGTGGACAGGCGGGTGAAGTGCACGGGCCCGCCCACGGCGTCCACCAGCGCCAGATCCCGGGCGAGCGCCGCGGTCTCGGCGGCCTCCGGTATGCCGGGAATGCCGAGCCGGGTGGCGACGTGCCCCTCGTGCATGCCGCCCTCGCGGTGCAGCCAGGGGTCCCGGGGGGTGAGCAGTACCGGCAGTTGCTGGGTGGCGGCGTATTCCAGCGCCCGGCGCAGCACCAGGCTGTTGGCCACCGGCTGGCCGCCGTCGCTGAGCGCCGGGCAGCCGGCCCGTTTCAGCGCGGCCATTTCGCTCAGGCGCTCGCCTTCCAGGCCCAGGGTCAGCGCCCCCAGCGGGATGACGCGGGCGGCGTCGGTTTCCTCGGCCCGGCGGTGGATCAGCTCCACCACCGAGGGGCTGTCGATCACCGGGCGGGTGTCCGGCGGGCAGCAGGCGTGGCCGATGCCGCCGCCGGCCGCGGCGCGGGCTTCACTGGCAATCGAGCCCTTGCGGCTATGGCCGGGTTCGCGCAGGCGCACGGACAGGTCCACCAGGGCGGGGATCACCCACTGCCCGGCGGCGTCCAGGGTGCGCTCGGCCTGGAAGCCGGCAGGCGCGTCGCCGATGGCCTGAATGCGCCCCTCGGCGATGAACACATCGGCCTCGCCGTCGAAGCCGCTGGCCGGGTCGATGACACGGCCGTTGCTGATCAGCAGGCCCTTCATGCCGCTCCCTCCCCCTGACGGGCCCCCAGGCACATGGACATCACCGCCATGCGCACGGCGATGCCGTTGGTGACCTGGCGCAGGATGACCGCGCGCTTGCCGTCGGCCACCGCCGAGTCGATCTCCACCCCGCGATTGATGGGGCCGGGGTGCATGACGATGGCCTCCGGGTGCGCCAGGGCGAGCCGTTCCTCGCTCAAGCCGTAGAGGCGAAAGTATTCCGATTCACTGGGCAGCAACGCGCCCTGCATGCGCTCGCGCTGCAGCCGCAGCATGATCACCACGTCCACGTCCCGCAGCCCGGCGGTGAGATCGTGATAGACCTGCGCCCCCAGACTGTCCACCTCGGCGGGCAGCAGGGTGCGCGGCCCGATCACCCGCACCTCGCCCACCCCCAGGCCGTTCAGGGCGTGGATCTGGGAGCGGGCCACCCGGGAGTGGAGGATGTCGCCGACGATGGCCACCCGCAGCGGGCCGAAATCCCCCTTGTGCTGGCGGATGGTGAGCATGTCCAGCATGGCCTGGGTGGGGTGGGCGTGCTGGCCGTCGCCGGCGTTGATCACCGCCACCCCGGGGCCGACTCGCTCGGCGACGAAATGTGCGGCGCCGGAGCTGGCGTGGCGCACCACGAACATATCGCTCTGCATGGCTTCCAGGTTGCGCAGCATGTCCAGCAGGCTCTCGCCCTTGCTGGTGGCGGAGTTGGCGATGTCCAGGTTGACCACGTCCGCCGACAGGCGCTTGGCGGCCAGCTCGAAAGTGGTGCGGGTGCGGGTGCTGGGCTCGAAGAACAGGTTCATCACCGTGCGCCCGCGCAGCAGCGGCACCGACTTGATGGACTTGTCGATCACCCCGGTGAAGGACTGGGCGGTGTCGAGAATGTCGGTGAGCAGCTCCCGGGGCAGGCCCTCGGTGCTGAGAAAATGCCGCAGCCGGCCCTGACGGTCCAGTTGGATATCGTTCACAGGCTGCGCTCCTGCCATTGCAGCGGCTCCGGTCCCCGCAACTTGATCTGGCGCTCGGCGGGTAGAGCCAGATGCTGGCCCACCACCTCGGCGGCGATCGGCAGTTCACGCCCGCCCCGGTCCACCGCCACGGCCAGGTGCACGCCGGCCGGGCGGCCGTAGTCGAAGATTTCGTTCAGTGCGGCGCGAATGGTGCGCCCGGTGTAGAGCACATCGTCGATGAGCAGGATGTGCCGTCCCTCCACCTCGAAGGGCAGCTGCGACGGCTGTACCCGGGGGTGCATGCCGATGCGGCTGAAATCATCGCGGTAGAAGGAGATGCCCAGTGTGCCCAGCGGTGTGCGCAGGCCCAGGCGGGGGTGCAGACGTTCGGCGATCCAGGCGCCGCCGGTGTGTATGCCGATCATGGCCGGGTCTTTCAGGCCCCGGGCCTCGATCAGCTGCGCGAGGCCCTCGGCCATGCGCTCGATGAGTTTCTCAGCTTGCTCCATGCGCCGCTTCCGCAAACCAGGTTTCGAGGATGACCTGGGCGGCCACCGCGTCCAGGCCGGCCTTGTGGCCGCCGCTCTCGCGCAGCCGCGCCTCGGCCTCGACGGAGGATAGCAGCTCCGCCACATGATGTACCGGCAGGTGGTAGCGGCCGTGCAGCCGCCGGGCGAAGCGCTCGGCCGCCTCGCTCATGGCGCTGGGGCTGCCGTCGGCGTGCAGGGGCAGGCCCACCACCAGCCCGGCCGGCGCCCACTGATCGAGCAGGGCGCGCAGCCGCTCCCAGGGGATGCCCTGGCGGCAGTCCAGCGTTTCCAGCGGACGCGCGCTCCCGGTGAGAGACTGCCCCACCGCCACGCCTAGGCGCCGCTCGCCGAAGTCGAAGGCCAGATAGGTGCCAGGGGGGCAGGTCATGGTGTGCCTTGTGGTCCGCGTATGCCGTCAATCGGGCACAGAGACTACGACGTTGCGCGGGCACTGTCCAAGGGCGCGGTGCCCGCGCCGCGGGTGGGCGTCCTCAGCCCGCCAGCATCCGCCACAGCTGGTGATAAAGCGGAATCCCGATGAGCACATTGAAGGGGAAGGTCAGGCCCAGCGAGGCCAGCATGGCCAGGCCGATGTTGGCCTGCGGAATGGCGGCACGCACCGCCACCGGGGCGGCGATGTAGGACGCGCTGGCGGTCAGCGCGGCGAGGACCACCGCCGAGCCTTCTTCCAGCCCCAGCCCGTAGCCCATGGCCAGGCCCGCGAGCGACAGCACGGCCGGGGCGCACAGGGCGAACACCATCAACCGCGCGTGGCCGAGCTTGAGTCCGCGCAGGGTGTCCGCCGCCACCAGGCCCATCTCCAGCAGAAACAGGGCGAGCACCCCCTGGAAGGCGCCGGTGTAGAGGCTGGTCACCCCGCTGCCGCCGTTGGGTCCGTACAGCCAGCCGATCAACACGCCGCCCACCAACAGGATCACGCCTCGGTTGGTCAGGGTTTCGTGCCACAGCGCCGAGGGCTGCTCCCCGGCCCGGGCCCCGGCCAGGTGGCGGAACAGAAACAGGCCGACGAGGATGGCGGGCAGCTCCAGCAGCACCAGGTAAAGCGTTACCTGGCCGCCCACCGCCAGTTCGTGGGTCTCGGCGTAGGCCAGTGCGACCGCGAAGGTGCCCGCGCTCACCGAACCATAATGGGCGGCGAGGCTGGCGCTGTCGGCCAGCGGCAAGCCCACCAGATGGCGCACCACGGGGAAGACCAGCAGCGGAATGGCAATGCCCAGCAGGGTGATGCCGGCCAGCTCCCACAGCAGCGCCGGGCTCAGGCTGCCGTTCAGGGCCATGCCGCCCTTGAGGCCGATGGTGAGCATGAGCAGCAGGCCGAGAACGTCACAGGCGGCCCGGGGAATGGACAGATCCGAGCGCACCAGGCCGGCGAACAGGCCGAGCAGGAAGAACATGACAACGATATCGGGCACGGGGACCTCCTTGGGCTTGTGGCGTTGCGGCGCAACAATCCCTGAGATGGCGCGGAAACGAAAGTAAATAAAAGATTCCCATGCATGGATGTTTATCTATAATTACTTCATGCGTCCGCGCCAGCTCACCATCCGTCTGCTCCAGGTCTACGCCGAAGTGGTGCGCTCCGGCTCCGTGACCGACACGGCCGCCCGGCTGCACCTGACGCAGCCCACCGTGTCCCAGCAACTGCGCCGGCTGCGCGAAATGGTGGGGGCGCGGATTCTGCACAGCCGCCAGGGGCGCTTGGTGCCCACCGAGGTGGGGCAGTCCTTGTATCGCTTGAGCCAGGATGTGCTCAGCCGCGTGGACAGCTTCGTGCAGTACCTGGACGAGTACCGCGAGGGAGAGCGGGGGCATTTCAGCATCGCGCTGGTGAACACCGCCCAGTACGTGCTCCCGCGGTTGCTGGCGCCCTTCACCCGCGATTGCCCCGATGTGGACGTCACGGTGGAGGTGGGTAACCGGGAACAGGTGCTGCAGCGCTTTCACCGCCACGAGGACGACCTGTACATCTTCAGCCATCCGCCGGCGGGTGAGGAGGTGATCGCGGCCCCTTTCCTGGCCAACCCCCTGGTGGTGGTCGCACCCGCCGATTCGCCCTGGGCGCGCCGCGGCCCCCTGTCCTTCAAAATGCTGGCCGGGGAGCGCTTCCTGCTGCGGGAGCCGGGCTCGGCCACCCGACGCCTGGTCGACAACTGGCTGAGCAGTCAGGAGATCAGCCTGCGCCACACCCAGCAGATTGCCAGCAACGAGGGGATACGTGTCGCGGTGGGCGCCGGCATGGGCCTGGCGGTGCTGTCCGAGCACGTGCTGCGCGAATCCCACCCCGAGATATGCATCCTGCCGGTGGGCGGGTTTCCCCTGCAGAGCCGCTGGCAGTTCGTGCTACGCCGCGGGCGGCATTTGCCGCCCGCGGCGCGGCGTTTTCTGGGCTTCTCGGCGCAGGCGCTGCGCCGGGAGATCGATGCGATGGAGGGTGAGCACGCCATCGCGGCGCTGCTCGCCGGCGGCGGGGGCAGCGACGATCAGGCGTGACCGGCTCCGGGGGCGAGCAGGTTCAGGTCCACCCCCAGCAGCGAGGCCGCGGCCTGCCAGCGCTCCGACGGCGCCCGCTCGAACAGGATGGCGCTGTCCGCCGGCCCGCTGAGCCAGCTGTTCTCGGCCAACTCCTGCTCCAGTTGCCCGGCCCCCCAGCCGGCATAGCCCAGGGCAATGAGAAAACGCTCCGGGCCTTCTTGCGCTGCCACGGCTTCCAGGATGTCCCGTGACGTGGTGATCGCCACCTCATCGCTGATCTGCAGCGAGGACTCCCATTGCCGCGAGGGGGCATGCAGCACGAAGCCACGATCCCGCTGCACCGGCCCACCCATGTAGACCACGGTCTGAGCCAGTTCGGGCGCCTCGCAGGGCAGGCTCATGTGCTCCAGCAATTCCCCCAGGGAGACCTCCGTGGGGCGATTGATGACGATGCCCAGCGCGCCCTCCTCGGTGTGCTCGCAGACGTAGGTGACGGTACGGGAGAAGTTGGGATCGTCCAGGCTGGGCATGGCGATCAGGAAATGGCCGTTGAGGAAGTCTTCCGTGCTCATGGAGCCAGTATCCGCCAGGGGGGGCTCGGCGGACAAGGGCGTTGCGCTCAGCGGGTGCTCAAGCCCCCAGCGCTGAAGCGCCAGGTGCGAGTGATCACCAGTTGCTCCCTGCCCTGGCGCACCTCGGCGGCCACCGCGGGGTAGGGGGCGGCGAGTTGCACGATGCGCATGGCGGCCTGGTCCAGCGCCGGGTGGGGGGAGGGGCGGTTGATGCGGATGTCCGCCACGCTGCCGTCGGCCCGCAGGGTCACATCCAGCACCAGGCTGCCGCTCAGTCCCAGGCGCCGGGCCTGCTCGGGGTAGTTGAGATTGCCCACCTGTTCCACCCGGTCGATCCAGCGGCGCA
This sequence comes from Alkalilimnicola sp. S0819, assembly GCF_009295635.1. Taxonomy (NCBI): domain Bacteria; kingdom Pseudomonadati; phylum Pseudomonadota; class Gammaproteobacteria; order Chromatiales; family Ectothiorhodospiraceae; genus Alkalilimnicola; species Alkalilimnicola sp. S0819. Next base: position 189,313 of record NZ_WHIW01000005.1, read on the forward strand.
TATAGTCGGCGGCCGCGTGGGCGCGGGTGGCGGCGCTGATGAAATGCTTGCTAGGCCCGCGGGCGCCGGCGGCCTCGGGGGAGGGGTCGAATTCCGCCTGGCGGGCGCTGCTGGTGCGAGTGGGGCGCAGGTTGATCGGCTCCAGCGCCCGGGGCGCGGGGCGGTGGCTGTCTTGGCGCCGGGCGCGCTCGCGGGCGGTGGCCTCGCTGCTGATCAGGGATTCGCTGTCCCGATGCGCTCGCCGAGTCTGCTCTCGGCGCTGCTGCTGGGACAGCCCGGCCTGGCGGCTGTGGGTATGGGAGGGCTCCCGTGGCCGAGCGCGGTCATCCAGGTCGCCGCCGCCTTCCTGGTCGGCTTGGGCGAGGAAGTCATGGTGCTCAGGCGCCTGTTGCTCGGGTAACGTCGCCAGCGTGATCTCCAGTACGTCCCGGGGCGGGCGCTTGGCCGGGTCCGCCTGGCTGAAGCCAACGCCCAGGATGATAAGCCCGTGCAGCACCGCGGCCAGGAACAGAGCCAGGGCCAGGCGGTCGGGGGCGTGGGCTTGGGCGGTGGTGGCACTCATGGACGGTAGCTTAAACGGCGCAGTATGGCCGCGGCCAGCAGGCCGTTCACGATTCCAAAGGCCAGGGCCGCGCTGAGCAGCACCGGCAGCAGTTTGAGCAGCGCCGGGTGGGGGATGAACAGCTGCCAGGCCAGTAAAAACTGGGTGCCCATATGCGCCATGCTGGCCAGCACGCTGCAGCCCACGGCGCCAATCCCCGGCAGGCGGGCGGCGAGCCCCAGGGCCAGTACCGCCGCCAGCGCCCCGCCCAGGCTGAGAATGAAGGTGGGCGAGAGGAAGGTGCCCAGGATCAGCCCACCGGCCAGCACCCGCAGCACCGCCACCCAGGCCGCCGCGCGCCAGCCAAACCGCAGCAGCACCACCACCGTGATGATGTTCGCCAGCCCCGGCTTGATGCCCGGCACCGGGCTTGGCAGGGCGGACTCCGCCACGTGGATGACGATGGCCAGCGCTGCCAGCCAGGCGATGCGCAGGTCTTCCCGTTGGGCCTGTACCACGCTCATGGGGGCTTAAAAGTTCATGGCATCGTAGCCGCCGTCGCCTTCCACTCGCACCACCACCTGGTTGGGCAGGCAGATGGCGCTCTCGCCGGCCTGCTCCAGCCAGCCGGTGCGCACGCAGATCTGCCGCGGGCCGGGAGAGGCCGTCACCCGCACCCGGCCATCCCGCACCTCGATGCGGCTCTCGCCCAGCGGCCCCTGTACCCGCCATTGCCCCGGCTGGTCCAGGGCTAGCCGATGGCGTTGCTCGCCGGCCACCCAGACACTGGCATGGGTCGCCCGGCCCGGCTCGCCCCAGAGCAGCGCGTAACTGGCGATAACCGCCAGCAGGGCGAGCAGGCACAGCAGGCGGTCGGTCCAGCTCACGGAATCGACACCTGGAGCACGGCCGCCGGCTCGCGCTCGAAGCGCAGCCGCTCGGCCATGGCGGGGCTCAGCCGGGCGCGGCCCTGGTTGTCCATCAACAACACGCGCTCGATGCCCAGCCGGGCGGCCAGCCGGGGCCATTGCGTGGGGCCGGCCACGAACAGCGCCGTGGCGGCCGCATCGGCCAGGGTGCCCTGCTCGGTGATCACCGTGAGCGACTGCGCCCCGCGGGCGGGTTCGCCGCTGCGAGGATCCAGCAGGTGGTGATAGCGTCGGCCCTGATGCTGGAAGTACCGTTCGTAGTCACCGGAGGTGAAGATGCACTCGCCGGGCTGCAGTCGCACCGCGGCGAGCACGCCGCTCTCGCGGGGGTGGCGGATTCCGATGCGCCAGTCGCGTTTGGCCGGTCGGCCCAGGGTGCACAGATCGCCCCCTGCGTTGACGATGGCCGCGCGGGCGCCGGCCCGTCGCGCGGCTTCCACCGCCCGGTCCACGGCGTAGCCCTTGGCGAAGGCGCCCAGATCCAGCTCCAGGCCTTGGGCGGGGGGCAGTAGCCGCGTCCCGGCGCATTCCTCCGCGGGGGCGGCTCCTGGTCGTGAGTCTTGGGTCTCGGCCGTTCTTGGTCCCGCGTTTTCCACGCAGGCGTCTGAGGCGCTTGTCGGGTCGAAGCGCAGCTCATCGAGGCTGGCGCGCCGGGCGCGCCAGGCGCGCAGCTCCCCGGGCGGCGGAGGCTGCGCGGGGGTGGTCTCTTGATGAAAGCCCCATAGACGGATCAGCGGGGCGATGGCGGGGTCGAAAAGCCCGTCGCTGGCGCGGGTGAGCGTCTGAGCGTGGCGTAGCAGGGCGGCGAGCCCCGCGGAGGCGGCCACGGGCTGGCCGTCACGCAGGGCGGCGTTGACCCGGCGCAGTTCGCCGTTGCCCTGCCAGGGGTGCAGGCGGTCATGCAGGCGCTGCAGGTCCGCTTCGATGCGTTGGCCCAGCGCCTGGGCTTCGTCGTCCGTGAGCCCGTAGAGGCTCAGCTCCACCACGGTGCCCATGACCAGAATGCGCCCCCGCCAGGGTGTCTCCGACTGCTCGGCGCAGCCGGCCAGCAGCACGACCGCGGCGAGCAGCAGGGCTCTCACCGCAGACGCCTCTCGATGACATCCAGCAGCTGGGCGCTGATGTTGATGCCGTAGAGGGCGTCCAGTTCGCGCACGCAGGTGGGGCTGGTGACGTTGATCTCGGTGAGGAAGTCGCCGATCACATCCAGGCCCACGAAGAGCAGGCCCATCTCACGCAGGGTGGGGCCCACCTGCTCGGCGATCCAGCGATCCCGGTCGCTCAGAGCGACCCCTTCGCCGCGGCCGCCGGCGGCCAGATTGCCGCGGGTCTCGCCCGCCGCCGGGATGCGCGCCAGGGCGTAAGGCACCGGTTCGCCGTCGATCATCAAGATGCGTTTGTCGCCGTCCTTGATCTCGGGCAGGAACTTCTGGACCATGATGTAACGGCCGCCGTGCTCGGTGAGGGTCTCGATGATTACCGACAGGTTCGCCTCGTCGGGCTCCACCACGAAGATGGACGCGCCCCCCATGCCGTGCAGGGGCTTGAGGACGCTCTTGCCGTGCTCGGCGACGAAGGCGCGCAGCCGGGTCGCGTCGCTGGTCACCTCGCAGGGGCCGCAGCACTGGGGGAATTGCAGCGCGAACAGCTTTTCATTGGCATCGCGCAGGCTCTGCGGGCGGTTCACCACCAGCGCGCCGGCCTGCTGGGCGTGCTCCAGAATGTAGCTGGCGTACAGGAACTGGCTGTCCACCGGCGGGTCCTTGCGCATCAGGATCACGTCCAGCTCGGCCAGGGGGCCGTCCTCGGCTTCGCCCAGTTCGAAGTAGTCATGGTCCTGGTCCCGCACGCGGATGGCTCGGTGACGACCGCGGGCCTCGCCCTGGCGCAGGTAAAGGTCACCCAACTCCAGGTAGCGCAGTGTCCAGCCGCGCCGCTGGGCTTCCAGCATCATGGCGAGGCTGGTGTCCTTGTAAGGCGTGATCGACTCGATGGGGTCCATCACCACGCCGCATCGGATGCTCATAAGGTCTCCCTTGGGTTCCGGTGTTTTCAGCTCGGCCTATTTCAGCTCGGCGATTTCCCGAGCCGCTGCCAGCAGTGCCAGGCGAGCGATCACGCCGTAGGCATAGAAGCGGTTGGGCTGGGCGTCCGGCGCCTGGTGGAGGTCGGGGTTGGTACAGCTGCCGGCGAAGGCCAGCGACTGGAATTGCATGCCCGGGGCGTTGAGGTTCTCGGTGGCGCTGCGCGCCTGGTGCACGCGGTAGAAGCCGCCCACTACGAAGTGGTCGATCATGTAGACCACCGGCTCGGCGCTTGCGAACTGCTCGCCCCAGGTTTCGTACGTATAAACCCCTTCCTGGATGAGCACCCGGCTGACGGCCAGACCCTCCTTGGCGGAGGCCATCTTGTTGCGCTGCTTGCGGTTCAGCTGGTGAATCTCCTCCACGCTGCTGACGCTCATGATGCCCATACCATAGGTGCCCGAATCGGCCTTGATGATCACGAAGGGCTCGCGATCGATGCCGTACTCCTCGTACTTGGCGCGGATGTCCGCGAGCAGGGCGGAAACATTGCGTGACAGGCAGTCCTCTCCCTCGCGCTTCTTGAAGTCGATCTTGCCGCAGTTGCGGAACAGCGGGTCGATCAGCCAGGGGTCTATGCCGATCAGCTCACAGAACTCCGTCGCCACGTTCCGGTAGTGTCCGAAGTGTCCGGACTTCGAGCGATTGCTCCAGCCGATTCCGGGAGGCGGAGTCACCGGCTGGTCCAGGCCTTCGAGGATCTCGGGGCGCCCACCGGAGAGGTCGTTGTTGAGCAGCACCAGGCAAGGCTGGTAGTCGCCGATGTGCACCCGCCGGCCCGTGCGCTGCAGCGGCTCCAGCACCAGATCGCGCCCCGAGGGCAGCGCCAGGGTGGTGGCTTCGGTGATTTCCTCGGCGATCGAGCCGATGCGGACGCGGAAGCCTGCCTTGGTGATGATTTCCTGCAGGGCCGCGACATTCTCCAGATAGAAGGTGTTGCGGGTATGGCGCTCGGGCACCAGCACCACGTCGGCCGCCGTGGGGCAAAGCCGCTCGATCGCTGTCTGCACGGCGTGTATGCACAGCGGCAGGAAGTCCGGGTTGAGGTTGTTGAAGCCTGCCGGAAACAAGTTGGTGTCCACCGGGGCAAGCTTGAAGCCGGCGTTGCGCAGATCCACCGAGCCGTAGAACGGCGCCGGGGTGAGTCGCCACTGCTGGCGCAGCCAGGCCTCGATCTGCGGCTGCTGCTCCAGAAGCTGCGTTTCGATTTGTTGCAGCGGCCCGTTCAACGCGGTGGTAAGGTGAGGGACGGCCGGGGTCGGATTCGTTGCCATGAGGGCCTCTCGCTGAGGGTGGTTTGGCCTGTGTTGGAAGGCGGCGGCCGGCCAGTGGATTGGAGGCGGCGCCTGCCCGGGCCGTTGGATTGTACCGTAGATGTGTGGTAAATAAACTTGGTAACCGGCGCAAAATACAAGACACGACGGCGACACACAGGTCGTCTGAAGAACAACAGATAACGAGCCGGGGGAGAGTCGGTGGATAGCATGGCTAGTGAAGACGGGCTGGACGGCCTGAAGGTAATGGTCATCGATGACAGCAAGACCATCCGTCGCACGGCGGAGACCTTGCTGAAGAAGGAAGGCTGTGACGTGATCACGGCCACCGATGGCTTCGAGGCCCTCGCGAAGATCGCCGATTACCGGCCCGAGATCATTTTTATCGATATCATGATGCCGCGTCTGGACGGCTATCAGACCTGCGCCCTTATCAAGCATAATCAGAGTTTCCGGGCGACACCGGTGATCATGCTCTCGAGCAAGGACGGTCTGTTCGACCGTGCGCGCGGCCGCGTCGTCGGTTCCGAGCAGTATCTCACCAAGCCGTTTACCCGGGACGAATTGCTGTCGGCCATTCGGCGCCACCGCAAGCAGGCGGCCTGAGGCGGCGGCACCGCCATTGTTTCCGTCCCCAGTGGGGGGGCGGGCCCAAATCCGAATTGAAGGGGGCTCCATGACTCGAGTTCTGGTAGTTGACGACTCACCCACCGAGGTGCACGTGCTCAGGGGCATGCTGGAAAAGCATGGCTACGAGGTGCTGGTGGCCGAGACCGGTGAGCAAGGCATCAAGGTGGCGCAGGAGAGTGCCCCGGACGTGATCCTGATGGACATCGTCATGCCCGGCGTGAATGGCTTCCAGGCCACCCGCAAGCTCAGCAAGGACCCGGCGACCTCATCCATCCCGATCGTCATGATCAGCACCAAGGATCAGGACACGGACCGCATCTGGGCCAAGCGCCAGGGTGCCTTGGACTACATAACCAAGCCGGTAACGGAAGAAGAGCTGCACAGCAAGATCAAGGCGGCTCTCGCCGGCTGACGGCTCAGTTAATCATTGGTGTAAAAAAATGGCGCACGAACAACAACAACAGGCCGCCTTCACTCTGCTGCAAGACTATGCTCGCCGTGGCCGCGAGCATGGTGCCGAGTTGCCTTCCCAGGACGAAGTCCGCGAGGAGTGGGGGGGCATCGGATTCCGGCTCGGCGGAGTGCGCTGCGTCGCCGCCCTGGGCGATGTGACGGAAATTCTCACCTATCCCGATCTTTCCCGTGTGCCGCGGGCCAAAACCTGGGTCAAGGGCTTGGCCAATGTGCGCGGTAATCTGCTGCCCATCATGGACCTCAATGCCTATCTGGGGCGCCCGCCTGCGCGCCTTAATCGGGCCAGCCGCGTGTTGGTGATCGATCAGGTCGGTGTGCATGCCGGGTTGCTGGTGGATGAGGTGCTGGGCATGCGTCACTTCTTCCAGGAAGAGTACAGCACCGAAGTCGGAGCCGTGGATGGGGCGGTGGCGCCTTATCTGACCGGCGTGTTCCGACGGGGCGACGGCGACTGGCACGTGTTCGACATGCACGCACTGGCGGCTAGTCCACAGTTTCTGAAAGTCGCCGGCTGAGACAATCGGTCGGTGGAATAAAAAGGCTTCCTTTTGGTCTCGGTAGAACCGCGGCTTTCTCTCGGAGGGGTTCAAACCATGAAGGTGTTTCGCCAAGGACAGCAGACGAGCGGTTCCTCGCTCTCCCGTGTACTGGGTCTGCTGGTAATACTGTCCATTCTGCTGATGGTGGTCAGCTTCGGTTATCTGGAGTATCACGCGCGTTTCGACCGTGAATACATCCAGCGCGCCGAGGCGATCCGCGTGCTCTCGCAGAAGATCGCCAAGAACGCATCGGAGGCCGCCAACGGCAAGACCGACGCCTTCGCCCTGTTGGCCGAATCCCGAGCCGACCTGGCCGAGAACGTGCAGATCCTGCAGGGCGGCAACCCCGAGACCGGTCTGCCGGCCACCGTCAATGCCACCGAAGACGCCGCCGAGGCGCTGGTGAAGGTGGTGCGTCCTTGGGAAGAAGTGCGCGCCGACGTGGACAATATCCTCTCCCGCCGGGAAATGGTTATCCGGGTCAACGAACTGGCCGAGCAGTTCCGCGTCACCGTACCCCTCATCCAGGAGCAGGCAGCGGCCCTGGCGGATCGGCTGATCCAGTCCAGTGCCCAGCGTTCCCAGGTCCAGCAGGCTACCCAGCTGGAGCTGGCCGCCGAGCGTATCGGCCGGCACATCGGCGAGATGCTGCGCGGTGGGGTGGGCAACATCACCGCGGCGCAGCGTCTTGGCAACGCCACGGAAGCCTTCGCCGAAGTTCTCCAGGGGCTGCGGGCCAGCGGCGTGAGCGACGCCCGCGGTCGTCAGGCGCTGGAGCGGATCGACAAGCAGTTCGGCGCCATGCAGGGGCAGATCGGCGAGATCCTGGAGCGTTCCCCGGAACTGTTCCGGGTGCGCGACGCCGCCGACAATATCTTCATCACCTCCGAGCAGCTGCAGGCCACCACCGAATTCCTGCTCAAGGAATACCGCGCTCTGGTGAACACCCGCCCGGTGCCGCCGTTGACCGGCTTCGCCTTCGGCCTGTTGGCGCTGGTGCTGCTGTTCCTGCGCGGTATCGCCACCCGAGCCCAGGGCCGTCGGGAAGTGGCCGAGAAGGAGGCCGAGAAGGCGCGTAGCGATGAGCAGACCCGGCGCAACCAGGAGGCGATCCTGGCGCTGCTCGACGAGATCGAGGACCTCAAGGAAGGTGATCTGACCGTGCACGCCACGGTGGGCGAGGAGATCACCGGCGCGATCGCCGATGCCTTCAACGACACCATCGATTCCCTGCGCAGCCTGGTAACCACCATTAACGAGACCTCGGTGCAGGTTTCCTCGGCGGCCCAGCAGACTCAGGCCACCGCCATGCACCTGGCGGAAGCCTCGGACCACCAGGCCCATCAGATCACCGCGGCCTCCGCGGCGGTGAACGAGATGGCGGTGTCCATCGACCAAGTGTCGAAGAACGCCCAGGAATCCGCCGCGGTGGCGCAGAAGTCGGTGGATCTGGCGCTCAAAGGTGCCGAGACCGTGCGTCGCACCATCGACGGCATGGACACCATCCGCGAACAGATCCAGGAGACCTCCAAGCGCATCAAGCGTCTGGGTGAGTCCTCTCAGGAGATCGGCAACATCGTCGAGCTGATCAACGACATTGCCGACCAGACCAATATCCTCGCCCTGAACGCGTCCATCCAGGCCGCCATGGCCGGTGAGTCCGGCCGCGGTTTCGCGGTGGTCGCGGATGAGGTGCAGCGACTGGCCGAGCGCTCCGGTAACGCCACCAAGCAGATCGAGGCGCTGGTCAAGACCATCCAGACCGATACCAACGAAGCGGTCATCTCCATGGAGCAGAGCACCGCGGGCGTGGTGCAGGGGGCTCGACTGGCCGAGGACGCCGGCGACGCGCTGCGCGAGATCGAGGGCGTGTCCCAGCAGTTGGCCGGGCTGATCCAGAACATCTCCGAGGCCTCGCGTCAGCAGGCCAACGCGGCGGCCAACGTGTCCGACACCATGAACGTGATCCAGGAGATCACCTCGCAGACCTCCGCGGGCACCAACGAAACCGCCACCTCCATCGGCAACCTGGCGGATCTGGCCAACGATCTGCGCAACTCGGTGGCCGGCTTCAAGCTGCCGGAGTAGAGGGAGCAGATGGCGACCATGGCCACGGCGGAACACAACTCACAGCCCGTCTACTGGGGCGGGCTTGAGAAACTTCCTGACATGGACGGCGCGCAGTTCGACCAGTGGGTCGCGCTGCTGCACGACCGGACCGGGATGAACATGCCGCCGGAGCGCAAGTCCTTCCTGATGACCAGTGTCGGCCTGCGTATGCGGGAAGTGGGGTATGAGGACTACCAGTCCTACTACGAATACCTCACCTCCGGGCAGGCCGGTGCGGTGGAATGGACGGCCCTGGTCGATCGGCTGACGGTGCACGAGACCCGGTTCTTCCGTGATCCGCGGGCGGTGGAGTTCCTGCGCCAGCATTGGCTGCCGGGCGCCATCGAGCGGGCGGGCAACGGCGAGACGGTACAGTTGTGGAGCGCCGGCTGCTCCACCGGGGAAGAGCCTTTTACCCTGGCCATGGTGCTGGACGAGGCCTTCCTTGCCGAGCGAATCCGGGGTTACTACGCCATCACCGCCACCGATATCAGCCTCTACTCCCTGGCAACCGGCAAGGAAGCGGCCTATCCCGCCCGGCGGTTGAACAACATTCCGGAGCCCTACCGCAGTGCCTACTGCGAGCCGCTGGACGGCGGCGGTTTCCGGATCATGGAACGGCTGCGCCGGCGAACCTGCTTCGCCTTCATGAACCTGCTGGAGGTCCGGCATGCGCCACTGGCGCCCATGGACCTGATCTACTGTCAGAACGTCCTGATCTACTTCGATCGGGAACGGCGCGAACAAATACTTAACGGCCTGGTGCGTCACTTGCGCGTTGGCGGGCTTCTGGTGCTGGGCGCCGGAGAAATGATCGGCTGGAGCCATCCGCAGATGATGCGGGTGGCGGACACCGATGTGCTCGCCTTTCGTCGTGAAGCGGACCAGGCACGGGTGCGGCTATGAGCAGACACACCGGTAGTGACCACAGCGCCCTGAGCTGGGTCAAGAAAGAGCTGGACGAGACCCTCAAGCAGGCCGGGCAGGCGCTGGAGGCGTACACAGAAGAACCCGAGGACGACGGCCAGCTGCGCTTCTGCGCCACGCATCTGCACCAGGTGCACGGCATCCTGCAGATGCTGGAGCTGTTCGGCGCGGCGCTGCTCGCCGAGGAAATGGAAGCCCTGACCCAGTCCCTGCTCGAAGAGCAGGTGCGTAACCGGGACGAGGCCTACGAGGTCCTCATGCGGGGCATCCTGCAGCTTCCGGATTACCTGGAACGGCTGCAGGGCGGCCAGCAGGACGTGCCCGTACTGCTGTTGCCGCTGATGAACGATATGCGCGCTGCTCGCGGCGCGGCCTTGCTCACCGACAACGCCTTCTTCGCCCCCGACCTGGAGGCGGGCGCGGCACAGGCGCGCCACGCCCAGCGCGGTGGGGGGCTGCAGGAGCAGGCGAAGGCTCTGCGTCACCGCTTCCAGCTGGGGCTGCTCGCCTATCTGCGCGGGCAGGGCGCGGCCAAGGGCCTGCGCCAGATGCTGCAGGTGCTCGACCAGCTGGATGGAGCTTCCGCCGATGATCAGACGGGCACACTCTGGTGGGTGGCCGCGGGTCTGGTGGAAGCGCTGGAGGCCGGCGCCCTGGAGACCAGTGTCAGCGTCAAGATGCTGCTGGGCCAGGTGGATCGGCAGATCAAGCGTGCCGGCGTGGAAGGCGAAGAGGCCATGCAGGTCTCACCGCCGCGGGACCTGATTCGCAACCTCATGTATTACGTCGCCCGGGCTGAAGCCCTGGGCGAGCGTGTGCCCGCGATCCAGGCCCAGTACGGCCTCAAGGATCTGCTGCTCGACGAGGAGCAGATCAGGCAGGCCCAGCAGGGTATGAGTACCCCCAATGCCGAGATCCTCGGCACCGTGGCCGGTGCCGTGGGCGAGGACATGGCCGCGGTGAAGGACGCGCTGGATCTGATGGCGCGTAGCGGTCAGCCAGACGAAGAACGCCTGGCCGGATTGGTCGAGACCCTCAAGCGCATCGCAGACACTCTGGGGATCTTGGGCTTGGGTGCGCCGCGCAAGGCGGTCAAGGAGCAGGTCGATTTCATCAACGATCTGCGCAGCGGTGATGCCAGGCTCGACGAGGCGCAGCTGATGCGCACCGCCGAGGCGCTGCTGTACGTGGAGTCGGCGCTGGCGAGCTTGGCCGGCGGGCGTTCCACCGCCGAGGCCGAGCAGACCGAAATCGGCGAAGCCGGTGATAGCCTGTTCGAGAGCGAATTCCAGCAGGTCTTCGACAACGCTCTGGGCGAGGCAGCCGTGGAGTTCGGCCAGGCCAAGGAAGCGATCGTTCGTTATATCGAGGACGAGGACAGCACCGGACTGCCCAAGGTGCCGGAGCACTTCGCCAATGTGCGCGGCATGCTGCGGCTGCTTAACCTGCGTCGGGCCGCCGGCCTGGTGGGCGCGGCGCGCAACTGCGTGACCGAGTGCCTGCTGGAGAGTGAGACCGTGCCTGGGGGCGAGGCCCTGGATGCGCTGGCTGACGGGATCACCAGCCTGGAGTACTACCTGGAAGGCCTGCGCGAGCAGCGTGGTGGCACCGAACAGATTCTCGATGTCGCTCAAAAGGCGCTGGAGCGCCTGGGATACCCGCCTCTGGCCGACGAGGACAGCGAGCCGGAACTGGTGGCCAGCAACGCCGCCCCGGCGAGCGAAGCGCCGGCGGCCGACGGGCCGGTGACCCACGAGGAGGCCGCCGACGGGGACGCCTTCACCTTCGGTGAGCTGACCCTGGATGAGGAGCCCGAGCAGGCCGAGCCTGAGCCTGAGCCGGAAGCCGTCGAGCCGCAACCGCAAGAGGCGGCCGCGCCGACGACCGAGCCGACCGTCGACGAAGACCCCGCGCCGGACGCGCCGCCCGCCGTGGCGGTGAAGCCCACGGGCCGCGTCAATCTGGAGATTGAAGAGTTCGGCGAGGATCTGGATGACGAGATCCTCGACATCTTCCTGGAAGAGGCCGATGAGGTCCTGGAGACCCTGCGGGAGGAAGTGCCCAAGTGGCAGGCGAATCCCGATGATCAGGGGGCTCTGGGCACTACCCGACGTATGTTCCATACCCTCAAGGGCAGTGGCCGTCTGGCCGGCGCCCTGCTGCTGGGCGAGCTCGCCTGGGCTTGCGAGAATCTGCTCAACCAGGTGCTGGAGCGCGGCGTGGATGCCGCGGATCCGCGCGTGCATCGGGTCATCAATGAGTCCATGGCCTTCCTTCCCGGCCTGGTGGCGCAGATGCGCGACGGCAGTCGGCCCGAGGGCGATATCCGGGGCCTGATGCACAGGACCGACCTGTTGGCCGACCCCTCGCGCCACGACGAACTGGCTGAGCTGGAGGCTGCATCCTCAGCCGAGGCGCCGGCCGGTCCAGCCGCCGAGGACAGTGCCGCGGGCGCCCCCCACGCAGAAGCGGGCGACGCTGCGCCGGAAGCTTCCGATGAGCAGCCGGAGCTGCTCGCCGCCGAGGAAGGCGTCGAGGAAGTGTCCTCCGCCGGCGATCAGGAATTCGACTGGGATAACGCCCAGGTCGAGGAGATCGAGCTCAGCGCCCCGGCGCCGTACGAAGATGATCAGGTGGCGCTAGAGTCGCCGGAAGCGCCCGACACAGGGACGCAAAGGGATGCGCCGGCGGCGCAGCCGGTGGAAGAGCCCGCCATGGACCCGGTGCTCTACGAAATCTTCAGCTCCGAGACCCGCGATCACCTGAGCACGGCCCGCGAGCAGCTGGCCCGCACCGACGCCGAAGGTGGCGCACCCGCCAACGATGCGCTGCTACGCGCACTGCATACCCTTACCGGCAGTGCCCATATGGCGGACGTTGACCCCATTGCCCGGGTTGGCCGGGCGTTGGAGCGGTTCGCCAATGGCCGTCGGGAACGCCAGGAAACCCTGGGCGCCGACGATCTGGCCTTGATGCACGAAGGCGCCGAGCTGATCGATCAACTGGTGGAGGCTCTGGGCCAGCCGGGTGGGGCGTTGCCCGAGGTGGAGAGCTTCCTGGGCCGGCTGGCCGAGCGTAGCGATGAGGCGGCCGGCGCCGGTTACCTGGCTGCTGCGGCGTTTGATCTGGACGCGGAGCCGTCGGAGGACGAATTCACTGTTTCCCGGGCGCAGGCAACCGAGGCCGAAGCGCCGCGAGTGGCCCCGGAGCCGCTGGCTGACATACCGGTCGAGCGTGTCGCCTCGGAGGAGGCCCACGCCGCGGGCGGCGGTTTCGATGACGTGGACGAGGAACTGATCGACCTGTTCCTGGAAGAGGCCGAGGATATCCTGCAGTTCATGGAGTCCACGGTGGAGCGCTGGGAAGAGGCGCCGGAGCATGCCGGTACCATTGCCGAGCTGCACCGTTCCCTGCATACGCTCAAGGGCGGGGCGCGGCTGGCCGGCTTCAACGGCATCGGCAGCCTGTGCCACGTACTGGAGAGCCTCTCCGGCGAAGTGGCCGAGCACAAGGTGCCGGCAGACGACAGCTTCTTCAATCTGCTCCATGAATCCCTGGACGGGCTGAACGCCCTGGTGGTGCAGGCGCGCGCCGGCCAAAGGCCGGAGGCGCCGGTGGAGCTCATGGCCAGGATCGCCCTCATGCGCGGTCTGGAGGTCGATGCGGTCGGCGCGATGGAAGACGATTTCGCCGACCTCGCCGATGAGGAATTGGTGGAAGTCTTCCTGGAGGAGGCCTCCGACATACTCGCCAGCTCCGAGGCCCAGTTGCATGAGTGGAGCGACAATCCCCAGCACGTCGAGCTGGTGGTCGAGCTGCAACGCGCGCTGCACACCCTCAAGGGCGGTGCGCGCATGGCGGGCTTCGCGCCCATCGCGGATCTGGGCCACGCCCTGGAGAATCTGCTGGTGGGCGTGCAGAAGCAGCAGGTGGCCGTGGGGCCGGGCCTGTTCGATTTGCTGGAGCGGGTCTTTGACTGTCTCTACAGCCAGCGCGAGCAGGCCGAGCAGAAGCAGCCCCTGGCGCCCGCCGCCAAACTGATCGAGGAAATCGCCCGCTATCGCGACGGCGGTGGCGAGGACGAACCCGCCATCCCCGTACCGCCGGTGGCCGCGCCGGAAGCGGGCAAGCCCGAGAGCGAGGCCGCGCCGGCCCCGAGCGTGGAGGGCTTGCCGGAGCTGCCCGCCCGGGCAGCGAGCAAGGAAGAGAGCCGCGCCAGTCAGGACGTGGTACGGGTGCACTCCGGGTTGCTGGACAACCTGGTGAACTACGCCGGCGAGGTCAGCATTTACCGCGCCCGCCTGGAGCAGCAGGTGGGGGCCTTCCGCTTCAACCTCGGTGAGCTGGATCAGACCGTGAGCCGTCTGCGCGAGCAGCTGCGCACCATGGAGATCGAAACCGAAACCCAGATCCTCTACCGCTTCGAGCGCGAGAACGAGGGCGTGGAGGCCGAGGAGCCGGAGGAGGATTTCGATCCCCTGGAGCTGGACCGTTTCTCCGGCATTCAGGAAACTTCCCGCGGCCTGAGCGAGTCGGTCAATGACCTGCTCAGCATCCAGAACATGCTGGACCATCTCTCCCGCGAGGCGGAAACCCTGCTGCTGCAGCAGTCCCGGGTCAACACCGAGTTGCAGGACGGCTTGATGCGCACCCGCATGGTGCCCTTTGCCAATATGGTACCGCGCATGCGTCGCATCGTCCGTCAGACTGGCCAGGAACTGGGCAGGCAGGCTCAGATTCATGTCCAGGGTGCCCAGGGCGAAATGGACCGCACCGTGCTCGAGCGCATGGTGCCGCCGTTGGAGCATATGCTGCGCAACGCCATCGCCCACGGTATCGAGGCGCCCCAGGCGCGGGCCGCGGCCGGCAAGCCGGAGACCGGCACCATCAATGTCGCCTTCTATCGGGAAGGCGCCGACGTGGTGGTGCGGGTGAGCGATGACGGTGCCGGTATGAACCTGCAGGCCATCCGCGACAAGGCGGTGAGCCGTGGGCTGATGCCCGAGAATGCGCCGCTCACCGACAAGGAGATCATGCAGTTCGTGCTGGAGGCCGGCTTCAGCACCGCCCAGGAGGTGAACCAGATCGCCGGGCGCGGTGTGGGCATGGACGTGGTCAATGCGGAGATCAAACAGCTGGGCGGCACCCTGGACATAGACTCGGTCGACGGGCTGGGTACCACTTTCACGGTGCGTCTGCCCTTCACCCTGGCCATGAACCAGGCGCTGTTGTGCCAGGCCGGTGAGGAAACCTACGCCATTCCGCTCTCCAGCATCGAGGGCGTGGTGCGCATGAGCCATGAAGAGCTGGAGGAGTGCCTGCGGCATCCGGAGCAGGCGAATTACCAGTACGGTGAGGAGCGCTACGAGGTGCGCAGCCTTGCCGTGTTGCTGGGTGCCGGCGAGCCGGTGTTGCCCGGGCCTGGCAAGCGCGCGCCGCTGATTCTGGTTCAGACCGGCGATCACCGCCTCGCCCTGCAGGTGGATGGCCTGCTGGGCAACCGTGAGATCGTGGTGAAATCGGTGGGTGCGCAGATCAGCACCGTGCCGGGGATCTTCGGCGCGACCATTCTGGCAGACGGGCGGGTGGTGCTGATTCTGGACATCAGCTCGCTGGTCCGTCTGGGGATCACCCAGTTAATCTCGGAAGAGGCCGGCGGTGGCGCCGGTGAGCGGGAACAGGTGCGGGCCAAGCGACTGATCATGGTGGTGGACGACTCCATCACCATGCGCAAGGTCGCCACCCGCCTGCTGGAGCGCAATGGTATGGACGTGGTCACCGCCAAGGACGGTGTGGACGCCGTGGCACAGCTGCAGGAGCATCTGCCCGATGCCATGCTGCTGGATATCGAGATGCCGCGGATGGACGGCTACGAGCTGGCCACCCATATGCGCAACGATGCGCGCCTGAAGGGCGTGCCCATCATCATGATCACCTCCCGGACCGGCGAAAAGCACCGTCAGCGGGCCATGGACATCGGCGTCAACCGCTACCTGGGCAAGCCGTACCAGGAGAGCGATCTGCTGGAGAATCTCCAGGAACTGCTGGGGGCGGGCGGTGGCAGCGATTGAGCAGTTGAACGAGGCCCTGCGCGTCGGGGTACTCGGGGCAAGCCAGCTGGGACGCGAGGAGATGCGCGAGGCCCTGATTCGGTGCGGGCTGGACGTGTCGCTGGAGGACAGCCTGGCGGGCTATCTGTTCAATCTGGGCGAGCATCCGTCGGTGCACGTCTTGCTGGTGGACCTGGACGAAGCCGCCGACCGGGACCTGGACGCGCTGGGCGAACTGCTGGACAAGGCACCGGCGCCCATGGTCTTTTGCGACGCCAGCGCGCGGCCCGATAACCGCGCCTGGATGCTGCGTCTGGCGGAAAAGTTGCACCGGGCCGCCCAGCGTCAGCCCAGCGAAGCGCCGCGCGGTGGGGCGCCGAAGAACCCAGCCGCGGACCCGATCGTGGCGGTGTCCGTACCGGACACCGCGGCGCCTCAGGGCCACCGTCCCGAGCGGGTGTGGGTGCTGGGTGCGTCCTTCGGTGGTCCGGAGGCCGTCAAACGCTTTTTGGGGGC
The DNA here is from genome assembly GCF_009295635.1 of Alkalilimnicola sp. S0819. Taxonomy (NCBI): domain Bacteria; kingdom Pseudomonadati; phylum Pseudomonadota; class Gammaproteobacteria; order Chromatiales; family Ectothiorhodospiraceae; genus Alkalilimnicola; species Alkalilimnicola sp. S0819. Next base: position 205,386 of record NZ_WHIW01000005.1, read on the forward strand.
GATGCCCGAGCCGCCGCAAGCCGCCTTCATCATCGCCCAGCACATCGGCGAGGGTTTCGTGGAAGTGATGGCGCAGCAGCTAAGCCGCTCCAGCGCCTTCCAGGTAGTGCCCGCGGCGGAAGGCGAGCACATCCGCCCGGGGCGTGTGTATATCGCCCCGGTGGAGCGCCGCTTGCACATAGACGCCGAAGGGCGGGTGCGCCTGGGTGAGGAAACCCGCAAGCTCAGCTACGCGCCGTCCATCGATTCGGTGATGGAGGAAGTCGCCCGGCGCTACGGTGCCAATGGCGGCGCGATCATCTTCAGTGGCATGGGCGACGATGGCGCGCGGGGCTGTCAGGCCGGGGCCGGCGGCCTGGTCTGGGCGCAGGATTCCGCCAGCTGCGCCATCGACAGCATGCCCAGTTGCGCGCGCAACACCGGCGTCGTGGCCCACAGCGCACCCCCCGAGGCGCTGGCC